>JAWAPI010000022.1:0-16920 GCA_038894495.1 Desulfurococcaceae archaeon | reverse complement strand
GTCTATAACTAGAGCTACATGTTGGATGTATAATTACCTCTATATTTGTCATTAATACCACCTATGAAAATAAACATATTGTAATTATATCAGTCTTTCTCATTGGAACCAAAGTATAAACGTATATAATTGTCTCTTGATGATAAAACAATGTTTAAGTTACCCATGATATTTTCAAGGCCTTAGCTGAACACATTTGATCTAAAACCATATGTTTACTTTTAAACACTATATGTTCATCGAAAAACAATGCAACTCTTAACTACTTTGCTCTATATCGATAAATCAATATATAAAATTGATATTGACCCTATGAGATCAAGATTTACTAATGGATAGCTACATGACCAGTTGTTTAAAAACTTTTCTATTACTTTTTCTTAGTCTCCTTTTTCTCCTCCTTCTTTTCCTCTTCTTTCCTTGCTCTGCCGCATCTTCTAGGCATTTAAACCACCAATTTAATAATTTATTTGAGAACAGTTTATAAATTCAAGAATGTTGGTTGATTTTCAAACCACGAGAACACAAATCACCATAATTAAAGATATCCTAGCACAAAGGAATAGACTTAATACAGCATCGGATAGAGGTGAATTATTCGTAACCTTGACGAGATACTAGATCAGGTGTATAAGGTAATACTATAGGATGGCTTTATAATTAGAGTCCTAAAAATACACAGAGCAGTCTCCAGTTGGTTTAGGGAACTCTAAGAAAAACTTGTTTGCCAAAGAGATAAGAGGATTCTCTCAAAACTCTGTCTATTTCATCATTGCATAGTTAAATATGTGATGATTACTCTAGTCGATAGTAAATTACACCTTTTCGTATTAGCTCATGGATGTTCTTAAACAAAATTATACCTAATTATACTTCATTTCATTTAGCCTCTTTTCATGCCGACTACTATCTTATTAAAACAATAGATCTTAACACATCTGCAACGTCCTCACAGTCGTCTGCTGCTTCTTCAATGATATCTACCATTTCCTTTGCTAATATACATGACGAGGTTTTAGCTGTATCACAATACGATAAAACCCTTTCGAAAATTTCAACTCTTACTTCATCTATTCTCTCCTCGATACGTTCAACTTCCTCAGCTAACTCCAATACTCTTTTACTATCCCCTACAAGTAGTTTTCTAGAAGCCTCTAGTAGTAGATTTGTTGCTTCAGCCACCATTGATGTTATATCGGTAATGGGCTCGATTATGTTATTGGGAATCTCATTGTGAACCGCGAGAGTTAATCTTCTTGTTAAAGCCTTCGCCTTCGATGCTATGTCATCGCTAGTTATAACAAGCCTTATAACTTCCTCTCTATCAACTGGATGAAACAGCTCTTTAGAGAGATCCTCTATTATTTTCCTTTTAATATCATCTGCTGATCTCTCTAGGTCAAATACATGCTTCCATTCCTCGCTCAACCTCTCGTAGTTCTTAACCGAGTATGCTTTAAGGGCTAGTAAGGCGTGTTCAACAACCATCTTGATTTTTTCGACATGTTTTATGTAGAGTTCTAAAGCCACATTCCTCCTACCTCTGGAGATCCATCCCCATGTAGACATATTATACACCCTTTATATTAGACATTGCTAAATATGTAGTTAGCCCTATTAATGCACCAGCGGGTAATGTCAGGATCCAAGATAATAGAATCACTGAAACAACTCTTAAATCAACTCCTTTTAGACTTCTATGTTTTGCTATTCCAACACCTATAACAGTTGCAACAGTTATATATGTGGTTGAAACCGGCATACCGAAGCCTAATAATATATAAGGTATTGTAGTAAATACCCATGTAGACGTAGATGATACTAGTGAAGAAGTCAATGAACCTATAGGATCTAGCTTTGTTATTCTTAACCCAACTGTCTCGGTAACTTTTCTACCTAGTAATGCGCCACCCGTTGCTATGAGAAGTGCACCGTAAATAGCAAGAATTAATTGAATATTTAACCCTGCTAGTATAGAGCTTGCTACTGATGCTCCAACAATAGCTACATAAACGCCTGTCGCATTCCCAACGTCGTTCGCTCCAAACGCATATCCATCGAAACTAGCAAATATTAAACCCAAAGACTTGATCATTTTCTCGCTAAGCAATCTACTTTTATACAGTTTTTCAAGTAGTAGGTAGGTGAGGATACTTAATATGATCGCTAAGAGTGGAGACGCTACCCAGCTGAGAACAATCCTCTCGATCACAGTAAAATTCACAAGGGTCCAGTCCTTTCTTTGAAAAACATAGGCTAATCCAACTCCGAACACTCCAGCAGCAGCGCTCTGCGATGTTGAAACAGGCAATCCAAGCATTGTAGCTACGAAAACCCAGGTTATAGCTGCTATTGAAGCGGCTAGAGCACCATAGATATCAAGTGATGCTACAACTCCTCTACCCAGGGTCTTCATCACCATATGACCCTGTAAAATAGCACCAGCGATTACACTAAAACAAAATAACAATACTGCTATCTTGTACTTAACAATCCTGCTCCCAACCACAACTCCAATAATATTTGCCATATCATTGCCTCCAATAGCTATGGCGTACAATCCAGCTATTATCAATCCTGATATAAGCAAAGCTATATCCATAGAAACCCATGAGTAAGTAAATGCATATTTCGCGTAAAAACTCTATTCTAAATAGACTATATAATCCTATATAGGGCCAGTAACAAGTGGATTTAACGATTTGGTAAGTCAACAAGGCTCTTAGGATTATTTCGATAAAGTTATTATAGCACATGAATCGATAGAAGTTGAAAGTGAGAACAAAAGACCACGTGAGTAATCGCATAGTTAAAGATTACGAGTTTAACAAGACCTACGTTAATAAAATCATCAAGTTGAGATCATTCTCCTACAAGCGTCTCTTATTGCTGATTCATATCTTCCAGGAGATCCTCTTATCTCTATTACGTCGACAATGGTATTACCTTTTTCCCGTAGTGCTTCACTTATTCTCTTACCAGAGACTGCACCCCAGCCATAGTTGCTTATTATTATTACTTTTTTGTTTCCAGGTATTTTCGCCTTGATCAATTCTAGCATATATTTCGCGATTGGGAATATATCAGCGTCATATGTTGATGTGCCTATTACAAGGTATTCAGCATCGTATAATTCCCCTAGTAGGTCGCTATAATGATCTCTAGTATTATCAGTGAATCTATACACCTTAGGCTCTATATTGTTCCTTCTCATCTCATCAATGACTATGTTCACGGCGTTTTCTACGAATCTATACATTGAGGTATATACAACAATTGCTTTACCCTTGGATATAGACTTAGACCCGAGATATGAATATAAATTAGCAATATATGAAAAGCCCCTATATAGTGGTCCATGACCTGTCGATATTATTGAGGGATCAATATTTGCAGATAATAGCTTATCGAGATTTTTGGGAACCCAATCCACGTATTTTCCAATGATGTTTACAAAGTACTTAACAGTATACCATTTAAATAAAGCTTTCTCATTGTCTGGAAGGTCCTCATAGAATATCTTTGAGGGCACTCCATATGACCCGAAAATATCGCACGTAAACAAAACTCTCTCAGGTTTTAGATACGATACAATTGTATCAGGCCAGTGTAGCCATGGTGTAATATGAAAAACTAGTTCATAGTCTCCGCCAAGTCTCAGCACTTCATTGTCTTTCACTCGTTTAAACACTGGTTTTACCTCGTAGAAGGCTTCTATCAGACCCTCAGCGAACTGGCTACCAATTAATATCGATTTCTTAGCGTGTTTAAGGAGTTCCTTTATAGACCCGCTGTGATCAGGCTCTGAATGATGTACTACGATGTATTTGATATCGCTTAAATCTATAACCTGCTTGATAGTCTCAATAAATAGATCAGAGTAAGTGTTTTTCCAGCCATCAAACACTACAGCTCCATCGGGAAGTGGGGCAATGTATGCATTATACGTAATCCCCTCAGGTATACTCCATAATCCCTCAAAATACAAAGTATCTCTATCGTTGAATCGGGCAAGATAAATGTTCTTAGTAATTTTCGCCAATGTTATTTTCTCCATTAAACCACCGATTTACAATGAGTAAATATATTACTTTTATAGATTAAGCACACGAGTTCTTTTGGATCAAATAAGTACTCAGGCGTTTATGAATAAAAAACATAAATGTAGCAAAAGAGACTATGAGTAGTAAAACCATAGGTAACCAATATAAAACTAGCTCAATTAGTGAAGGGACCTTATCATCTCTATTCATGTGTGTTAGTTCATCTGTATTATTGAACATAACATATAAACTCCATGTATATGGGTCGAACTCATTATCGTGGAAGTCCCATATATATGCTTTTCCACTATCTACCAGGTATTTATTTAGATTTAACCAATGTGTCTCGTTGTATCTTATATATATAGTAGCAATGATCCTACCATATGGGTCGTATGTCCTCAAGTCATCGATATCTAGGCATGTAGTATACCCAAATATCTCAAGCGTTTTAACTAGGAAATCTTTTGACTCTAATCCCTCCCTTGTATTGAGTTCTGGTGCATTTATATCTGCGAATCTAACAGTAATCTCTCTTCTAATAAATTCACTGAAGTTTTCGTCATATACATTCGTTACATAAGCAACAATTGTATCTCCATCTATAACTCTATTAATCTTCGCATACACCTCGCAATCCAATGTGCTACTCGTTGCATCTCCTATGAGTGGCGAGGCGCATGTGTGAATAAATAAGATAAACATAAAGATTACTACGTGAAATTTCAGTGAGCGAATGATGTTAGAAACTAAATGTATTCTTTCATAGTAACTACTGTCTAATGATCCACTAGAAGCCCCCAACTTCTTCTCTCTCCTCTTCAAGCGATTCCTCTATCTTTTTTTCCTCCTTTATTTTACTAAGTGCTCTTCCATATTTTATTCTATCTACCGCACCCGCAATGAACAAAGCTATTGATGGAGACCCAACTATGAGTAATGGGATCGGCTCTGCGAGTGGGATAGGCGATTTTAAACCAGGTGTTATTACCGGGAGATATCTATTTATATTCCACACGATTACGGCAATCATGAACCACGCAGCAGCGAAGTTCATTGCCCCATACATTCTTGGCCCTAACATTAATCCCGGTATACGTCTCTTGGTTAATGGTGGTAGTAGCTCTGACCCCATGAATCCTAGTTGATCCTCGATAACATGCATCCAATAACCAAGCATTGATGCCAGCGCTAGATCGAGTGCATTTGAATACCCAATAAGTAGTAAAACAATATATAAAGGTAGTGCAAGTAATAATCCCGCCGTGAAGCTATGAGTGAAACCTCTATGCCATGGAATAAATGATTCTTCGACTATTTCCATATCTCCTTGTTTTACTTTAATAAAACCAATCTCCGGACCATTAAAAGCATCAATGACTGTTGGCCTAGGATAAACCTTCTTGAATGGATACTTGGTTTTCGCCTCCCCAGCTCTTCTATAATTTGGTGTATCAGTGCCCTCTATGGGTAATCCACCACTCGAGACAATCGGGCCCATGAATACCTTTATTACTTTATTTTCTGAGTCATAATGTATTAAAAACCTCCTATATACATCGCCTTTCATTCTTATATTGAATATCTTCACAGTTATCATTTTACCAGTTTCATACGCTCTATCAATAGCACGAGCTAATAATTCAGCAATGTACTGGGGATGGGGTGCATCTGCTACAATCCAGTATTTATTCTTCTCTTCATCTATTTCTAGATATCCTGGGATCCTAACTCTCATTCCTTCTCTAATCTCACCTATAGCTCTCAGTAATCTAATATGATCCTCTTCTCTTGCCTCTACTCTGATCACTCCCGTTTCATCCCTTAACATGAAGACGACTCTGTTTGCTTCGTATTCGACGACTTTCTCTATTACTCCCTCAATATAATAGAATCTCCATCTCTCCTCTAATGATAGATCCTTTACTCTTATGCGAGTTGGGGAAACCTTCATAGCGGGATCTTGCGGCGATGGATCAATTACTACATCTCTTCTCCAGAAAAACCTTTTTATCTTGAAATCCAAGAAATCTGGTAAGTAAGCATATATCCCTGCTACTACTGGTAGCAGGTTCCCTCCAGCAAGGTCTCGTAATAAACTCGGAAAGAAAGTTGTCATCGCTAAACCAGATAGGTAATGAGTCCAGCCTCTCATAGCTACCACCAGATCCCAAGGTAGGGTAATATTATGTTCAAAGCCCCAGTCATGCTTAGGATTACTGGTATTATTAATGCTCCTAGACAATAGCTTAGCCTAGTATTAAACACGAATGCAGCGAATCCTATAGAGGCAGCGGCGAGCATTAATGGAATACCCCATACCCCGGCTACTAGGTAGGTGAGTATGAATAAGACTATCGCTATTCCAATCGATAAATATACATAGTTTATTTCTTGGAGTACTCTACTCATGGCCTTGGACATGTATAGTGTTGCAATAAATGAGAGTGATGCTACGAGAAGAATTGCGAATAATGCATAGTAGTATTCAACCCATGCCTTGGGAGTATATATACCTTGAACCATCCATGCAACTGTTCCTCTGGTGATCCTAGAGGTAGGTATAAATAATAGAGATAATGCACCTACGTAGTAAACAACTCTTGCAGCTCCTTGACTCACTATGAATGTATCATCGCCCCTAGTGCTAGCCATGTGTCCACCAATTAGCGCTCCCATACCCCCTGTGACTACTGGGAAGAACGCTGCTATTCCACCCCCTAGTATTCCTGAACCGATTCCACCTAGAACCGCTTTGATATTGGACTCAACAATATCCCTTGTATCCTGCTTAGGAATGTAAATCCTGGTTAGAATGTTACGTAGAACCCATGAAAAACCAAAGAATCCAATGAACAATGGAGTTAATCTAGCAAATGCACGCTCTGCTGGTATCAGGGATGTGTAATTTACATACAATCCAAGTATACCTGAGGAGAAGAATACTAATAATCCACCAGCGATCTGTCTCCATGCTACAAGGAATCTTCTCAGTCCAGAGACTTCTCGGTCACCTTCTTTAGGCCACTCACTCATAAACATGAATACAACGATAGCTATTAATACCCAGGCATAGTAAGGGCTAAATAGACCGTAGACTATGGGGATTACTAACGGAGCGATCGTTAGCCCAAACACTAGTATAAATAATATACCTCCAAGTGCGCCAATTAAGTATAATAAGACAGCTCTATGACCATGACCCATTAATAGATATCGCTGGCTAGGAAATAACATTAACATTAGTGAATCGTCTGATATACTAAGGTAAGTAGCTGAGATCGCGCTCATAAATGAAAACGCAACGAGTGCTCCTAGGGCAAAATACGGCATCAAATATGGATGAGCCAGTATGAACTCGGGTGTTAGCAAGGTGATCAGTACAATGAGATTGACTATGTGAAGACCTGGAATCCATGATACTGCAAGACCAAGTAATCCCCCAAGAAGACTCCACGTGATAACATCTATTGGGCTCGATGAGATCATGACTATGTCACCCTTCCTGACGATACCCCAGCTTTGAATATACAACAATCTCCTCGGTTCCAGCATAGATATCTCTATAACCCGCTACACTTACTATACTCCCCGCAATAGGCAGGCTTAATCCGAGTTCAGCTACAATAGAGCGTGGTATGAATACTAGTATAGATATACCGCTCTCATCAGTAATTGTTATTTGCCAATCATTTCCACTAGTGGCTCTTGAGGATACAACTCGAGCGTTTACTACTGCGACCATAGTGCCAAGGGGTTTTCCAAGAGCCTCTTTTATTGTTAAACGCGGTGTTGGATTAGAAGATAGTATAGTAATGTTCATTCCACTGATCAGTACATGGGACATAACAGTCCCATTTACTTTCATAATAGTTCCTGGCCCAGCATTCCATGGGTCAATTAATATTGCGAGATCACGCGCCATGGATACATTAACACGCCCCGTATCATCCTGTAACTCAACGTAATATAGGCGATCACTGTAATTATATCTTATAGCCATTAGCTCACCCGATATCACCACGTCTCTATTTACGTAATTTCCTAGCTCACCTATTCTAATAATTGGGACATCTGTTGAGAGAGGTGAGGGCGGGGCAGCCTCGGATAGGATTTTCAACCCGTTCTCACTATACACAATGATCTCCTCGTACTGCTGAAACACGTCTCTATAGCCTGCCACTGCTATGGAACTGTTTACTGGGGGCGGAGATGCACCGATTCCTCGAGCAATAGACGATGGTATAAATACTCGGAGAGTTCTAGAGTCATCGGTTACATCTACTATCCAATTACCATCCGTGGTGATATTTGATGATGAAACTCTAACACCCCATAAGATCACTATTGAACCATGGGGTTGTGCTATGGCATCATATATGCTGGTGACATTGGTGGGAGGATTGATTTCAATTATTTCTATTTTTGATGCATTTATAGTTGTTGGCGACGTAACTGTTCCTCTTATTCTTAGCCTCGAACCGACTCCTATTCTCCAGGGATCTACACTATCAATCACTAATTGTCTCTCAGCATAGGCGATAATATTACCTCCGCTCTCGTCACTCAGGTGGATTTGATATAATCCTTTGTCATATCCTATCTTAGTGAATATACCTGAGACAGCTACAGTCTCGTTTATGTGATCTGGTAGTTCGTTGAAGCTTATCTCTAAGATCTGCTCCTCCCCTATTACCGTAACATCTTGCATTCTCAGTAGAATGATCTCCGGTGATGTGCCCCTATAGTAATATACTGGTCCACATACTCTTAATAGTGAATCAGGTGTATTTAAGTTCTCCCATATTTTTTCAAATCCTTCTTCGTATGCGAATCTATATCTAAATGTATGTGGAACCAGAACCTTGACTCTTTCTCCACGTGTTATCAAATCAAATAATAATCCAGTGCTTACATTGAGAGGGTTCTTTACAGATCCAACGGCGCATACAAATGTATATTGATCAATCCCTGTTAGACCCGTCACATTGATTGGCTCTTTCGATGTCGTTCTATTTAATACAACCACGTGTGTAGGGTCTTGTAAAATACCATATGTAAATTCCTCTCTAACTCTTACTTGTATTAATAATCTTACAACATCGCCAAAATCCACGTAGTTTTCACTAATTAAGAAAGCTGATGCAACGGGATCATATACAAATATGGTGAAGGGCTCTGAGCTCTCAATATCTTCCTCGAGGAGATACAGTGTTAACCTAATCCTACCTCCCGCCTGGACATCTAGCCTAACGGGTTCAATTATGCGACCTTCGATCATCACTGTAGCGTAGTTTAAAAAGAAGTTGCCAACGAGATCTCTTGTTCTATACAGTGGAGCCGGGGAGAGTTGTGCTGCGAAAAATACCCCGGCTATGCTCATAAATACGAGAATCAATGATAATAACTTCAAGTATCCTGCATTCATTGGTCTTCGAGGAGACATCTCTGGGTAGTACAGGTATCTCTCAAGCTCTTTTGACACTCACACCACCTCTTACGGGTTATTTATGATACGATAAAAGGTTTAATAATATTATTTTGAAAAATATTATCAATAGATTATCTTCAATAAGGGGTTTACTTGTCCGAGAAACTCATCTATACAATTGGATATGGTGGTTTAAAGCTTAGTGATTTTATTGATCTATTAAAAACTTATTCAATCGTGAACTTAGTAGATGTGAGAAGATGGGCTAGTTCTAGTAGGAATCCTGATTTCTCAGGTAGTAGCTTAGAGACCGAGCTGAGAAAAGCGAGAATTACCTATTATTGGTTCCCATTGCTTGGTGGATATAGGAAGTTCGGTGTTGATATAGAAGATCACGGCATCGGTAAATGCTTCGAGTCGAATGGTTTCAGAGCATATGCTACTTATATTACAAGAGCTCCTGTTCTAAAGCCGTATCTCGATAGACTTGTAGAGATCGCATCAGAGAGATTAACTGCCTTGATGTGCAAGGAGAGGTGTCCATGGCTATGTCATAGAAAGATACTATCTGATTATCTCGTTGCAAAGGGATTCCGAGTAATTCATGTATTAGATAAAAATAGAGTTATTGAGCATTATCTAAGCAAGTGCGCAGTGATTAAAAATAATGAATTGGAGTATACCTAGTTCTCACTTTAAAACTCTGCCTTTTATTTTACTTAGCCAGCTTGGAGTTGCCTCCTCTGTGAAATGCTTAACGAGTAAGGCAGCGTTATATACATCATTTAGATCTACTACTTCCACTGGGCTATGTATATACCTGGAAGGTATTGAAACCGTGCCAGCTGGGACACCTTCCTTATTCAATGCAATAATACTAGCATCTGTTGTCCCGCCTGCAGCTACCTCTATTTGATATGGTATCTTGTACTTCTCCGCAATGCTTATTAAGAACTCAACAATCCCTGGATGAGCAATTAATCCACCAGCACTTCTTCCATCGGCTATCTTTATAGCTGGTCCTTTACCAATCCTAGTGTACCATTCAGCTTTTGGAACACCAGGTACATCGCTAGCTATTGTGACGTCTATAGCTAGTGCGGCATCTGGTGAGATAGCGAACGCAGATGTTCTAGCACCTTTTAACCCAACCTCCTCTTGCACAGTTGCAACTAAGTATACATCTACTCTTGGATTCTCTATCAATTGTGCAGCTTTAATCAAGGCTACAACCCCTACTCTGTCATCAAATGCTTTACCTGTAACTCGGTTATTCAGTAATTCTGCCAGATCTCTGTCAAATACCATTATATCTCCAATTCGAACACCAATCTTTTCTACCTCCTCTCTTGAGGACGCACCAATATCAACGAACAGCTCTCTCATTTCAGGAACTTTCTGAAGTTCCTCTGGTTTAGCTACATGAGGTGGTTTTAAGCCAACAACTCCCTTGATTATCTTTCCCTCTCTTGTTTTCAAGGCTACCCGCTGATATAATATACTTCTCTCAATAATACCACCTATTGGCAAAACCCTTATGAACCCGTCATCCTCGATGTGTGATACAAATAAACCTATCTCATCCATGTGCGCTGCGATCATTAATTTATTACTACTCTCAGAGCCTTTTTTCAATCCTATTAGATTACCCCATGTATCAACCCAGAGTTTGTCTACGTATGGAGAAATAAGCTCTGCAACGACGTCTCTTACGCTCTCCTCTCGGCCGCTTGGACCCGGAATCTCTATTAGTTTCTTCAGCACTTCATATAATTCTCTTCCATGACTCATAGTATACACCAATAGGTTAGAGAGATAGGATCCTGGTAAAATATTTTATCTCTAAAGTATTCAATTCTAAGTGGTTCATGGTGATTTATTGAACGGTATATATTTGTTCGCAGTTTCAATAATGGCTGGTTATATTTCAAGAGTAGTTTTAGAGAAAGGTTTTGGTTTGAGAAGCCTCTATAATAAGATAATTTCGATCCTTATCAAGGCAGTGTATTACATACTAATACCGCTTGCATTCACCTCAATATTCTTAGAGCGTGGATTAACACTACTAGATCTATATGTATTTATATATTATATCGTATTCATTGTTATCTTACATGCAACTACTACGAGAACAAAGAATATAAGAGATAATATGGCATTGTTTCTCGTGTCTAGTTTTCCAAATAGTGTTTTCCTCGGGTTCCCGGTGGTTCTCGCTGTTCTTGGTAGAATCTACATAGCAGCTATATTTGGAGTTATCACCGTAGTATTGAACATAGTTGTCCCTGATATCATATCAGCTGGGAAGATATCGTTGAAACCTGTGTTTTCATCAACCGGATTCATTGGTTTCTTGATCGGTGTTCTAGCGCATTACATCACTGGTTCATATGCATATGTAATATATAGTTATATACATTGGAGCAGCTCGTTGCTAAGTTATGCCGCTACTTTCACCATGGGTATGAGGATACCTGTTTCTATTAGTGTCTCAGCTGAATTAAAAAAAGCTATGATACATACATGTATCTATAGGTTCATCGCTGCACCATTATTAGCATATGCTTTTTCATTCATATTTGGGATAAGGAGCCTAGATAGAACTGAGTTAGTTGTAGTCTCCTCAATGCCTCCTGCTGTGATGAACGCGCTTGTGGCGGAGAAATATAAATGGGATTCGCAATTAGTTGCGCTCATTATTGCATTAATGACAATAATATATCTATTACTTGTTCTCCCGCTATATATATTGATGATTAGATCATCGATATTGTAGATGAGGTTAAATAGCTTGATATTGTAATATATTAAATAACGATCGATGTGTAGGAGTAATATAGATATAGAGGAATGTTTGATTTGAGAAATGCTAAAAAGAAAGTGTTAACAATATTCATACTCATCGTATATATATTTGTCTCGAGCACGCCATCCTTCTTCTCAAGCAGTGGTGGTCATGTTTTAATGATTGGTATACGGGGGGTTGACGACTCACTCATGAGGATTAAGCCTGAGAATGACTTAATATATTCTATTCTAGTAGAAGGATACGGTTACGGCAAGTACATAGGTAATCAATTATGTCTAGATGCATTAGGTGGTAGTTACCTTGTCACTATTAATGAACAGGGTAACTTAGTTTGGGCTAAAAAAGTGGATGATCAATATATGTATAAATCTAGGGGTTTCAGTATATACGGGGACACATTGTTCTATGCATATTCAACCATAGATCAATCTAGCAAAGGAAGAATTGTAATAATTAAACTAAACAAAGAAGGAAATATCTCGAAGGCTGTTTCCGTTGAGGGAGAATCTACTATTTATCATGGTCAGGTAATTCCGTGGATAGTAAACGACATGATCATGGACAATGAAGAAAACCTTTACCTCATTGGAGGATGGCATCTCACAGCACAGCCATATCCTTACAGTTTGTCACCTTATGTTCTTATCTTTGACAAAGAATTAACACGTGGAGTCAGAATGACAATAAAAAGTGAGAAGGGGTTTTACGTCAGTGGAATGTTTAACGGTATTGACATGGATGACAATTTCGTGTGCGCTTGTGGAAGCATTATTGATATCTATGAAAGTGGATCAAGAGGAGATTTCACAATCATAGCATTCGATAGAAAGGGATTAATGCAATGGATAAAAATACTTGATTTCTCCATGGGCGCTGACTATTGTAGATGTATAAGAAAACACGGAGAATACTTATACATGGTCTGTAGATCATGGTTTAATAGCTTTGGAGATCACCTGGTGTTCGTGAAAACTAAGCCAAATGGTGATATCGTGGTAACAAAATTTATAAAATATCGTGGTGAGCCGTTAGCGTTAAGTATTGACGATACAGGTGTCTATGTACTGATCGGACATGGATTGAGGAATAATTTGATCAAGTTATCACTAGATGGTGACATTGAATGGGCTGTAGAATTTAGGAACACACTCGGAGGATTAGATATGGTGATAATGAACAATTCCCTTTTGTTATCTGGTGCTATTAGACAGGAAGATATTGATGGAGTAATCATGTCAATACGCATTAACCAATTAAGACCGGGAGAATTACTTAATGGTATCATAGAGATAATAGATATAACGCAGGAGTTCGTAACTGAGGAAGTTAATGTAAACCACGGGGACTCCACTAAATTAAACATAGAACAATTCATGGTCTATCCATCATCATACTACGTAAACATAATTGATGTAACAGAGCAGTTTTATGAAAATATTCAAACAAATATGGATACAAGGGAGCACACGACTACGTATACAAAGGATCAGACAAGGACCTCAACTGGTATTCAAGTCACGTCAACAACAAACACTACCAATAGTTGGGATCAAGCGTTCGGAGAGTCAAATACATTCTCAACAACAAAGGTTATATCTCCATTATCATATACTGATATTACAAAATTAACTCTACAATCACTGCATGGAACAGACCAAGCGAGTGTGGGAGGTTCAGATCAAGATGGGTTCAATAAGTTTTATTCAGATATAGGGCTTTTTATTATACTCTCTGCTCTATGTATCTTCCTTATTCTAATAACAAAAAGACATGGTAAAGGGAGATAAATCACTCTGAGAGAACATCTATGAAGAATATTGGATTAAAACAAATGTATACTTACTTACCACTTAATTTTTGCAAGTGTTGATCATGCTTTAAATTTGTTAATAAACAGGCTCAACCATGATTTTCACGGTAGTTTTGATTTTCCTACCGCCTCTAACTATATCTAGATATATGAGTCCATTATCAATGCTTTCCTCGATGATGCTTCTAAGGTCACTTGGTTTTCTAACAGGTTTGTCATTAGCATTTACTATAATATCTCCTTCTAATACATTACTGACCTCCGCAGGTGAACCTGGAATGACTTTTACCACAAGAAGACCCTGTGATACTGGTATTTTGTACAGAGCCGACATCGTCGGGTTTAATCCTACTACATATATACCGATCCATGCACGTAGAGGCTTGCCATACTTCGAAACCATGTCAATGAATCTCTTGACTGTGTTTATTGGTATTGCAAATCCAATTCCTTGCGCAAATGGAATTATAGCCGTTGCTACCCCTACCGCCTCGCCATTAAGGTTTATTAAAGGACCTCCACTGTTTCCAGGGTTAATAGCTGCGTCTGTTTGTATAAGGTCCTCTAATAGCATGTTTTGAGCCGTTATGGTGCGTCCTACCGCGCTGATAACGCCCATTGTGACGGAGTTCTCTAGTAACCCTAGTGGTGACCCAATAGCAAGTACTATCTCACCTACTTCAAGTTTGTCAGAGTCTCCAAGTTCGATGGGCTCTCCATGATCAGCTGTCTTTAAAAGGGCAAGATCTCTTTGAGGATCTAGCGCGAGGATCCTTGCCTCACTGATAAAGCCATCACTAAAAACTACTGCGACCTTACTAGCCCCTCGAACCACATGAGCATTGGTCACCACGTAACCAGGTGCTATTATAAAACCCGAACCATATCCTCTAACAGGTTCATATCCAAAGAACAGCGCCGGATGAGGTATCTCGGTTGATATTGTAACAACGGCGTGTTTTACCTCTTTGACAATTGATGCAATATCCTTGCTGAGATCCCTCAGACTCAATATATCACCCTATTGACCATTTAATGCTCCCTTACTTAATAAATATAGTTGAAAGATGCTAAGAGAGCGTCGATATCTACTATCTTTGAATGAACCGCGAGCTTCACGAGTTTATTTAGAATCAATCCATTGATAATTTTCTTACGTGGATTTAAGCTTAACAAAATATTTGCTTTTGTTAAGTTTGCATATAATATCTTCTCTTTAAAGCCGAGCTTTGTTACTAGATCATTTATGATCTTCGACCTCATCAATTGGCCATAAAACACGCCTTTTAACACGTGGTAATCACCTCTCGAAGGAAACAAAAACCTCGACATCCACCGTGATTTACTTACTTTTGAAAACTCCTCCTTTGTCTTTGACAATTGAATCTCCAATTCTTCTAGTAATCTAGAGATATAGTTCTCAATATCTTCAATAGTACATGGATATGTGTTGCTTATTTCCTGGAAACCCATTTTACTACCATATTGGATGCTGTTAATCCCTATTGGACTTTTAAATGACAATAGTAATCTCGAATCTAGTTTGTCAGTATACTCTTTTCTAAGGAATTTTGAGATAGAACAGTCAAAGATGTATAAATCGCCTGTGCCTGAGGGGTTAAGAAGTGCTATTTTAACCCAGAAACAAATTTTTCCGTCTTCGCAGTTTTTCCTGACTAGGTCTTCGTGAACATGGACATAATATGTCAAGAACACCACTCTTTAATCGATATTTTATGTCTATTTCATTCATATTAATTTCTTTCATCTTTTAACAATGTGTAACGGCTCACCAACGATGTAGTCAGCGAGCTCTCTTAGTGATTCAGATACTGTTAGATGTGGATAAGGTATTCTCCTAGCATCCTCAAATCCTAATTTCCCAATATATATTGGTAAGTAAGCAGATATAACCTCTGATGCGTTTGGGGCTACAATATGTATGCCTAGAATATTCTCTCGTTTCTCATCGAGAATGATCTTAGCGAAAGCGTTCCTAGTTCCTTTTATCTTAACAGACGATAAGAAATACACAGGAACTCTATACTTGACGTAATTCAATCCCATCGATTCCAATTCTTTCTCTGTATAACCTACAGATGCTATCTCGAGGCCAGTGAATATCGTTATTGGCACTGCCTTCTGATCGAGCTTGAAGCAACCTAGGCCGGCGACCCCTCTTGCAGCAATAATACTCTCCAATAGAGCTTTATGTGCTAGTAATAACCCACCTGTAACATCTCCGGAAGCGTATATGTTCCCAGTAGCTTTCATTGTGTCATCTACTTTTATAAACCCCTTATGATCAAGTTTGACTCCTACATCTTCAAGACCAATTCCACTGGTTCTAGGCGTCCTCCCTACAGCAACTATTACTTTATCTACTTCGATCTGTATATTGTTTGATAGCCGAGCAACGTACACATTGCTCCTTTTCTCAATATTTGCCACGCTCGTTTTCTCATATATTTTTACCCCTTGCTGAGTAAGATGTGTTTTCAAAGCAAGCGCAACATCTCTATCTGTGAATGGAAGTATGTGATCAAGGAGTTCGACAATAGTAACATCAACTCTTAATTGGGAAAAGATGTTAGCTAATTCAACGCCAATAACTCCTCCACCAACAATTAAAACTCTACTTGGCCTTTCATCTAGGAATAGTGCATCACGATTACTAATTATACCTACACCATCAAATCTAGCCACTGGAATATCAGCGGGGTTAGTTCCTGTAGCTATAATGAATTTGTCAGTCTCCACCTCTTGCATCGATTCCCCATCTATAATTAGTCTATGATTGTTCTTCAATGTTCCATGGCCTTTTAGA
>JAWAPI010000021.1:0-17043 GCA_038894495.1 Desulfurococcaceae archaeon | reverse complement strand
CTATTATTCCAGCAACAAGGGTATGCGTTACATGTTGAGAGACCATCAAAGTATGGTGGCCCGATAGATATATACTCGGTTGACGAGCTCGTGAAGTTATATAGTGAAGGCGAGTTACATCCACTTGATTTAAAGAATGCTACAGCGAATGCATTAAATAAACTACTACAAGAAATACAAAGACACCTCTTCTCGAGTAAGGAAACACTCAAGCTACTAGAAGAGCTCAAGCAATCAAAAATTACTAGGTAGAATCAAGGAATTTGTGTTTTAAACCCCCTAATATTTAAATATTAAATCTAGCAGAGGGCCGGTAGCTCAGCCTGGAAGAGCGCCGCCCTTGCATGGCGCTCGGTGACTCACCGAAGTCGAGGAGAGGCGGAGGTCCCGGGTTCAAATCCCGGCCGGTCCACTATTTTCTCCATAGCTTTATCATAGCGATATATTCTGTGTTGTACGATATATTTTTATTAAATACTTAACTAAGTATTTTTGGTTTTAGAAGGTGGTGTATTGGTTTGAATGATTATTCAACAATTGTGCAAATTATCTGGATATTGCTATTTATACTGCTCATAACAGGGTTAAACCAGAGAATACAGTTGAAAATATGGATACTAGATATAAAGACAAAGCTTAACACCGTTCAGAGTGTAATCGAGGAAGACAAGTCCAAGATACGAGCTATACTCAAAAATCTAGGAGTTGAGACACCTGATATCCTGATGAGTAGATTAATTGATTTCTTCACTATTGAACCAGTTGAGATAGAACCAGTGGATATCATAAAGAGAATGGATCACCTTATTAGAACCACTGAGAACAGTGTCAAAAAAATAGTTGAAAACGTCTTACCAAACGTGGGAAGATACCAGAGAAGCTTAATTGAGTCATCCATATCTATTGTTGCTGCTTTAAATCTCATTTATAAGATCGTTAAGCATTATTTGCTTCAAGGGGAGAGAGAAAACAACTTCATATTAATAATGCAATTAGAATACCTCATGCCTCAAATAATGAGAATGGTTCAGATATACCATGAAGCACTTGACTCGTTCACCCAGGGAAGACCTATTGGTGATGCAGCTGGTCCACTTGTTATATATAATTTACTAGAGAAATGCGACATTAGATCAAGAAGAGTTATAGATGAAACAAGTGTTATAGAAGCGTATTATAAGAACAGGAGGCTAATACTAGTTAAAGCCGAAGGGCCAGGAAGCAATGTGGGGCATCCAGGAGCAGTCATTAATAATATCATAGAGGAGTTAAGGGGAAACGTAGACCTTGTAATTACAATAGATGCAGCTCTTAAACTTGAAGGCGAAGAATCTGGTCTAATCGCGGAAGGAGTTGGAGCTGCTATTGGAGACCCGGGTCCCGAGAAAATAGCTATTGAGAGAGCTGTATCTAAGTATAATATACCTCTACGAGCCATCGTTATTAAAATGGATTTAAAAGAGGCAGTTACAACTATGAGAAAAGAAATATACGAGGCATGCGAAAGATCTCTTCTACATGTCGAGAAAATAATCGAAGAGAATACTCAGCCGAATACAACGATTATTATAGCGGGAATAGGTAATACAATGGGTGTGCCTGGGTAGGTGGTATTATGATCCCCACAGAGCTACTGATACTGTTTGTCTTCCTATTCGTATTATTATACATGATCTATGATACATATAGACGCAGACCTAGGAGAACACTATATATAGTAAGGGAGTCATTAAAATGCACTAAGTGCGGATTAATTGTGGAGAGAGAGTTTGAGCCAGGTGATTTCATAGGAATAATTAAGGGAAAGTGCCCTACATGTGGAGGCGATTTAAAGGTAAAATCAATTTACGCTGTAGAGAAAAAGTAAACCTTTAAAAACCCCTGTAAATAGATATTAAACCACGGCGCCCGACCCGGCCATAGTGGCTGGGCAACACCCGGTCTCATATCGAACCCGGAAGTTAAGCCAGCCACGTCGAGGTGGCGGTGAGGTCCGCGAGGCCTCGCAGCCGCCTCGAGCTGGGATCGGGCGCTTCTATCTTGTTGATGTAATTAAATTCCTCTGAAGGTAGGATTTATAATCTGTTTTTAAACCATATTAATAAGAAACACTTGGTGGTTTAATGGTTAAATTCTGCCCGAGATGCGGCTCGATAATGGTTCCCGTTAAGAAGGGGGGTAAGGTTATTTTAAAGTGCAATAAGTGTGGTTTCGAGACGAGTGAAAAAGAGAGGAAGTATGGTCTTACATACCAAGTGGAGTCTACAAAGAGAGTTGCAACGGCTGTAGCTAGCGAAGCTAAGGAGAGAAAGCTAACTCCTGAGGAGCGTGAGATGCTCAATGAATACTACGAGATCTTCCTAGAGGAGTTCGAGAGAGAACCCGAGGAAACAGAGGATTAAATTGTTTTAATCAGAGAGATGTTTCTCCTCATTGATCAGAGCCGTCACCATACATCATCAATTACTATTTCAATATTTACTTCTCTTATATCTATTATGGAATTAAACCTTTATTCTAATAATACTCGGTGGTATATCAAGGTGCTTTGTCTTGGTTAGGGTTGCGGTTATTGACAGAGATTACTGTAAGCCGAGCAAGTGTAATCTAGAGTGTATAAGGTTCTGCCCAGTTAATAGAAGTAAGAAAAACAAGGCTATAGATTTATCCGAGGATAAATCCCACGCAGTAATATATGAAGACATATGCGTTGGATGCGGGATATGTATAAAGAAGTGCCCGTTCAATGCAATATCCATAGTGAATGTGCCTGATGAATACGAAAAAGTTCTTGTTCATCGTTATGGAGAAAACATGTTTAAGATATATGGATTACCAACACCTAGATTAGGGGGAATTCTAGGTATTATTGGACAGAACGGTGCAGGGAAGACAACTAGTATAAAGATACTGTCAGGCCAGTTAAAACCTAATCTAGGTCGACTAAGTAATCCACCTGAATGGGATGACGTTATTAGAGCATTTCGTGGAACAGAGATACAAAGCTTTCTTACAAGACTAGCTAATGGAGAGGTCAAGGCGGTTGTTAAACCACAATATATTGAGCTAGCTAGAAGAATTTTGAAAGGAACTGTTAGAGAGCTGTTATTAAAGGCGGATGAGACAGCCTCCTTCAAAGACATAGTCATAGCTATGGGTCTGGAGAGGATACTAGATAATGATATCAGTGAATTAAGTGGAGGTGAGCTCCAAAAACTACTAATCTCAGCTGTGATCGTTAAAAACGCTAATGCATACTTCTTCGATGAGCCATGTAGTTACCTAGACATAAGAGAGAGAGCTAGGATTGCAAGAGTTATACACGAGTTTACTAAGCCAAGTAAAAACTATGTTATTGTAATTGAACATGACTTGACAATACTGGATTACATAGCAGATCATATAGTAGCAATATATGGAGAACCAGGTGTTTTCGGAGTTGTATCAAAACCATATAGTACACGTGTGGGTATAAATCACTATCTACGTGGATATCTACCAGCTGAAAATATGCGTATAAGAGACTATGAAATAAGATTCAGAGTAACAGTTAAAGGAGAAGTAAAGGAGCGAGCACAATATCCAGCTCTTGCATGGGATAAACTAGTATTTCAATACACGCCTAATGGGTTTAAACTAAGTATTGAAGAAGGGGAATTATACTCTGGCGAGGTAGTCGGCGTCATCGGCCCTAATGGAATTGGCAAGACAACATTTATAAAGATACTTAGCGGGGAGTTAAAGCCATCTAAGGGAGATGTATTAATATCAGCTGGTAATGTTAGTATCAAGCCACAGGAGGTTTCACCAGCATTATTTACAGAGGAGACAGTGATAGGTAATTTAAAACAAGCATCTCAACTAGCAGTGGATCCAACTTCATGGCTCTATAATGAGCTTGTAAGGAGATTAAAGTTAAATAAGCTACTAGAAAGGAGAGTAGAGGATCTTAGTGGAGGGGAACTCCAGAAACTAGCTGTAGCAGTGACACTTGCACGAGATGCTGATCTATACTTCCTAGATGAGCCATCAGCTTACTTAGACGTAGAGGAGAGAATAGCGGTCGCTAAGACTATTAGGAGAATAATTGAAGAGAAAAACAAAGCTGCTATTGTAGTAGAGCATGACTTATTATTCCAGACATATGTAAGTGATAAAACAATGGTATTCTGGGGCACTCCAGCGGTTGATGGATACTCAACAAAGCCCCTGGATCTACGTGATGGTTTAAACACACTACTAAGGCTACTTGATATAACTGTTAGAAGGGACCAAGAAACGGGCAGACCACGTGTTAATAAACCAGGTTCTGTGCTAGACAGGGAGCAAAAGCAGCGAGGAGTATACTTCTACGTTGAGTAGTTTTTAAATAAATATTTAAAAAGAAAATAAGATATAGAGAGAAACATTTATTAATCCTTTACATGTATTAATAAATCAAGGTGTAATAATGGCGGAGAAAGTAACTCTATCTATTATTAAAGCAGATGTTGGTAGTATCGCTGGACACCATATGGTTCACCCAGATCAAATGGCATCTGCTACGAAAATACTCGCAGAAGCAAAGCAAAAGGGATTAATAATAGATTTCTATGTAACAAATGTAGGAGACGATCTCCAATTAATAATGACTCATACAAAGGGAGCAGATCACCCCGATATTCATGGATTAGCCTGGGACGCGTTTCAAGCAGCAGCTAAGGTAGCTAGAGAGCTAAAGCTATATGCTGCTGGACAAGATCTGTTGTCAGAGGCTTTCTCTGGCAACGTTAGAGGGCTTGGACCCGGTGTAGCGGAGTTAGAGATGGAGGAAAGAGTAGCTGAGCCAGTTATAACTTTCCACGCTGATAAGACAGAGCCTGGAGCATTTAACTTACCAATATTTAGAATATTCGCCGATCCATTTAACACAGCGGGTCTCGTCATTGATCCCAAGATGCACGATGGGTTCCTCTTCGAGGTCTACGATGTCCAGGAGGGTAGAAGTGTATTAATGAAATCCCCGGAAGAGATGTATGATATACTAGCTTTAATTGGAACCACGGGTAGATACGTGGTTAGGAGAGTATATAGGAAGAGTGACAACTTACTGGCAGCTGTAGTCAGCGTTGAGAGATTAAGTCTCATGGCTGGTAGATATGTTGGAAAAGACGACCCAGTAGCTATTGTTAGGGCACAGCATGGATTACCAGCAGTTGGGGAGGTATTAGAAGCATTCGCGTTTCCACACCTAGTAGCTGGCTGGATGAGAGGAAGTCATTATGGTCCAATAATGCCTGTTCCACTAAGATACGCCAAGGTAACAAGATTTGATGGACCACCTAGAGTGATCGCTCTAGGCTGGAATATAAGTAAAGGTAGATTAATAGGTCCGGTTGACTTATTCGATGACGTAGCATACGATGAGACACGTAAACTAGCACAAGCAATAGCAGAGTACATGAGACGCCACGGTCCATTTATGCCACATAGACTTGGACCAGAGGAGATGGAGTACACAACACTTCCAGATGTGCTGCAGAAGCTAAAAGATAGATTTGTCAAGGCAGAGGATGCATATAAGGTTATCAAGAAACACAGCGAGATGCTCTAGTTTTAGATCTATTACTTTTTTATAAGAGGGTCCTGTATGCGCCCTATACTAGCTGTCAATTACAAAGCCTACTATCCACATAGCTTTGGTAAATATGCAATTGAACTAGCCAAGGCAGCTCTCAAGATTAAGAGTGAATATGATGTTGAAATTATACTAGCTCCCCCCTTTACAGATCTCTATAGAGTCCTAGAAGAAGTCAAGAACAGTGATATAAAAGTATTTGCTCAGCACGTTGATCCACTAGAGCCGGGAGCAATAACAGGCTATATACCCATAGAAGGTCTCAAAGAACTAGGTATACATGGTGTAATTATAAATCACAGTGAACACAGGTTAAGACTCGCAGATATACACTACTTGATTAGTAAAGCACATAAGCTTGGATTAGAAGTATTAGCATGCGCTGACGTCCCCGAGACAGGTGCTGCCATAGCAGTTCTAAAACCAGACATGGTGGCTGTGGAGCCACCGGAACTCATTGGGACAGGTATTAGTGTTAGTAAAGCTAAGCCAGAGGTAATAACAAATAGTATAAAGTTAATTAGAGAGGTCAATAAAGAGGTAAAAATACTAACAGGAGCAGGTATATCAACAGGTGAAGATGTCTACATAGCTATTAAACTAGGGACAATTGGCGTACTAGTAGCTTCAGCAATTGTAAAAGCTAAAGACGTATATAAAGTGATGAAAGAAATGGCCGAGGCTGCTGTAAAAGCCCCAAAAAGCTAGGATCCCTAGGCTCCTTGGATACCATTAGAAATCCGATCTTAAACCTATAATTATTTTTCAATATAACCCTTACAACGTACTCATTCTATTTATCAAGTAGAGATCAAACGACTTTGCAATAAAATAATATATAAGATTCTATGATTTGATAATACGATGAGAGCCGCCGTAGCTCAGCTTGGTAGAGCGCCGGCCTCGTATGGTGCATCGGCTAACCGCGGTCGTAGAGAAAGCCGGTGGACGCGGGTTCAAATCCCGCCGGCGGCTTTTATGATTAAATCCTAGTAATTGTCTTATCTGAGACTTGTTTTAAATATTAATAACTCTAGTTATGTGATGTGTTTAATCAAATAGTGTTTCTCAGTGTTTTATGTATTAAAACCTAGTGATCTCCAGGCATGAATGTTACTGTATATATGGTGGAATTGAGTCATTGGCTTAGATCGAAGAAGTTGCTAAGAAGCTATTAGTTAAAACACAAGTTTTCAATTGCTATTTTGCCCACCGGACATCTACTAGTAGTTCTGGGCTTGAGAACTAAGAGATCAAAGATATTTAAGCATCAAAATAAACAAGGATTCTACAAGTCTCTATTTGAAAACTCCTAGTTATTATTTAGTGATTTGATGAACAAGTTAGTAAGTCGTAGAGCCAGCTTTGAGTAGCATCCATCACTATTAATAAAAGCTGGCGTGGTTAGAGAGAAGGAGATTAGATATCATAAGCCACTTGAGAGGGTGAATACTATATCCGAGAAAACACAAAGTCCTAGGTAGACTAAACCATGAATATATGCAATTAAGTTCTCGTAGAAAGACCTGCGAACTATCAAGTATTCTATAGGATTTATTTTACCTAGTTTATAAACCTCTCTAATAATCATGTATTAAAGCGATAACATAGTAGTGGATTTAATGGTGTTTAAGTATGGGCAAGGTTAGAACAAAGCTTGTTAAGAGAATTGCTAGAGAGCTATTTGAGAAACATCCAGGTGTATTCACACGTGACTTTAATGTAAATAAGCAACTAGTCTCAAAGCTAGCTACTATTCCATCTAAGAAGCTTAGAAACCAGGTTGCTGGCTATATAACCCACCTAGTCTCCATCTCAGCTAAAAGAAGAGAATCAGCTGAGGCGATAAGTGAGAGTAGTGCTTAGGTATACACGAGATAATAGTAGAATACATATTGAGCTATCCTGGAGAAAATTAGAGCTAGATGTATACCTATATCTTTGTAAAGCAAAGACAACTAGTCTCCTTGAAGAAATAGAGTATAGAAAATTCAATTCGAAAAATCCTATAACATTAATACCAGTGAATCTCGTAGAGAACATGGTTCAGTTATTACAAGGCTCTTTATACTACAAGATCTATGCTCAGAGAGTTCATAGAGTTAGGAATCAAGGATTACTACTAGCTTCATTTATACTTGGAGTAAGGCAATTAAATGATTTACTAGACATTCTTGAAAAAAGCTTTGTAAACACTGATAAATATTATATTGTAGGTGTAGATACACCCTTAGTTGACACATCTGAATGTGTAAATCCTGGTCTGGGAGAAGGGGGAACAATGAATATAGCTATGTTAGTAAAAAATACTGGGTTTGCTATCTCCGTTACCTAGTCTACCACTCTTCTTCCCACTCTTCTTCCTCTTCCCATTCCTCTTCCTCCCATTCCTCTTCCCATTCCTCTTCCAGCCACTTCATAACTTTATCCCCAATAGCCACGTATAAAACAGGATTTATAAATATTTGACACGCTGTTCTCTTATCAAACAATTAATCATTAATCTATGTAGAATGTCTTATCTCAACGAGATTACTTATCATTGATATCTAGTCGAGTTCATGCATATATAAAGCAATACTATTATTGTAGTATATGTTGTTTTCGAGTACTCAATTTGCAATTAAGAATAATTGATTTAATAAAGTGTAAAACCTTTAAAAATATAGATGTGGTAGCACATGTATTTGTCAATTAAGCATTCTCTGTTAGGATCTATGAGCACAATTATCGCTGCTTTTCTAGTATTACTTGTAATCAATAGCCATCTAATCTTACCAGAAGCAAGCAATGAAATAATAGTAAACCCTATTCAAAACTTACCGACTAATTTCATTAGAGGCGTTGATTTATCAGAGGTTCCATGGATTCTTGAGCTAGGTGGTAAATTTTACGATGAAACAGGCGTGGAAAAAGATATCTTGGATATACTAGCTGAGAATGGAGTTAACTGGATTAGGTTAAGAATCTGGAATAATCCATACGATGAACAGGGGCAACCCTATGGTGGAGGCAACTGTGATCTATATAGGATGACAGAGTTTGCCACGAGAGCTAAGAGTAAGGGTTTTGGAATACTTGTTAATTTCCACTATAGTGATTGGTGGGCTGATCCAAGTAAGCAAGATAAACCCAAGGAATGGGTTAACTTAACGTTTAATGAACTAGTGGAGGCGGTCTATAACTGGACTTATAATGCGCTAAGATACATGCAGATCAATAATGCCATACCAGACATGGTGCAAGTTGGTAATGAAATAAACTACGGATTTTTATGGCCCGAGGGTAGAATCGAGAACTGGACACAATTCACTGTTCTTCTAAGATCAGCTGTTAAAGCTGTAAGAGATGTGGATTCAAGAATTAAAATAGTGATTCACCTAGCCGGCGTGAGATCTGATTATTACATAAACTTCATTTCGAGGTTAATTAATAGTAATGTAGATTTCGACGTGATCGCTATTTCATTCTATCCATATTGGCATGGCTCAATGGAAGATTTTAGAGATCTAATTAGAGTGCTCTCCAGGAACTTCGATAAAGAGATAATTGTTGCGGAAACAGCATACGCCTGGACACTAGACGACGCTGATGGTCACCCTAATCTATTTGCTTCAAGAGACCTAGAGATGCGAGCTGGTTATAAAGCATCAGTACAAGGTCAAGCATCTTTCATTAGAGACTTAATAGAGATTCTCTACATTGAAGGAGGTAACAAAGCACTAGGGATATTCTACTGGGGTGCAGGGTGGATTCCTTACCAAGGTGCAGGGTGGAAAACTAATGAAGGAAATCCATGGGAAAACCAAGCTTTATTTGATTTCAATGGAAAAGCATTACCATCGCTTAAGGTGTTCTCACTGATATATGGAGGTCAACAATTTGAAATAAAACCAGTTGAATTATATGATCAAAGGCCAATAAACATTTCAGCGTATATAGGTGTTAAACCTGCTCTACCCAGTAATGTGCTAGTCATCTATAATGATCATTCCATAAGGCTAACACCGGTTGATTGGGGTGTAATACCAATATATAATGAAACCGGTAGATTTGAGCATGTAGGATACATTGTAAATACATCAATAAAGGTAATTGCTATAATTAATGTTGCTGAGCGAATATACATAGATATAATAGACCCCGAGGGGGATGATAAAGGACCCGGGACGTTTGGTTATCCAACAGCAGCGGTGTATAAGCCAGGAGTATTTGACTTGTTGAAGACTACTATAAGTGTCGAGGATGAATATGTTATTGTAAGGGTTTACTTCAAGGATCTCGGTGGTAATCCTTGGAACGGTCCCAATGGGTTTAGCTTGCAATATATACAAATGTATGTGAGGACAACTAATCCAATTATTACTAATAGAGCATATAGGGTTGATACGTTTGGATTAAATATTAAGCTAAGCGAAGACTATGCTTGGCAATATGCTATTCTCATCTCTCCTGGATGGGGATCAAGCCCACTATTAGGCGGTGAACTATCCGCTATATACTATGCGTCAGGCGAGGTATTCGTTGAAGATAAGGACTTCGATGTCTCAGCGAATACTGATGAAAACTACGTTGAAGCGAGAATACCGAGGAACATACTTCAAGATTGGGAGAACTTAGTCTACTGGAGAATATCTATTGCCGTTACAAGCTGGGCTGGAGAAAACCCTGATAGAATAAGACCCTTCGCCCCGGGTGGAGGCGAATGGATTATTGACGCGACAGCATACGCTGAGGGAGAAGTCAAATCAAAGATCGTTGCTGCAATTGTATCTGGAATACTACCAAAAGCCATGGATATTCAATTATACTCAAACGAGTATCCCACGGGAATAACAATGGAGCAGCAGTATGAATGGCTTATGGATTTTGACCCAGCGAAAAACAAACTAGCCACTATTCCTCCACCTAAGTTACCTTATTTAACAATCACATTGACTCAAACTATCACACAAGTGGAGACTATAACACTGGAGAAAACATATACATCGAGAGAGACCGAGCACATGGAGATAGAGGTCCCTGTCCATAGAGTCGAACAAACAATAGGCATTGCACTGATAGCCTCAGCAATAGGATTGGTAGTAGGATACTTTATTAGATTAAGAACTCGCAGTAAATAAAGCTAATATTTTTATAGCTACTCCGCCTACACCTACAAAAGTTTACTTGTTGATTTCATTATGAATGGATATCAACATGCAATAATTAAATATAAAAATAATAAGTCGTATTGATACATAACTACAAATATGGAGGTGTGTTAATTGTATAAGCATAGAAAAACTCATATGAAGGCTATTGCTAAAACCACAGCTATTATACTGGTTGTGACGATACTTCTTGTAATAGCAGGGATAACAATATACATGGTATCAACTCCTGGGCCAAGTCCAACGCCTACTCCAACACCTACACCCACGCCTACTCCAACTCCAACTACGCCAGCATTGAGCACAATTAACATAGGGAATGTTCAAATAAGAGTGCCCGAGGAATTCAAAGACTTCGTCGAGAAAGCTCAAAGGGGAGAGATAAGAGTAACAATTTACTTTGGTAATGCACTAGCACCCGAGGAACGTGCTGGATTCTACAAAGCAATTGACTTGTTTAAGAATGAATTCCCAGGAGTCGAGGTTAGATTAATTGAGTATGGAGGTATGGGTGATATGCAAAGTGCAGTTGTCGCAGCGGCATCTCTGCCAAAGGAGACAAGAGAAACATTAATTGGCAACGCACCCGATGTATTCACCTGGGCTCATGACTGGGTTGGCTGGATGGCTGATTTAGGATACATAGTGGCGATTGAAGACTACTTAGGACATGAAGCTATAGAGGATATCTCTGAACAAATTGTGTCGTCAGCTTTGGTAGCTGTGACATATAAAGCAAAAACATATGGATTACCCTACGCTGGTGAATCACTTGCGCTCTTCATAAACTTGAACCTTGTTCAAACACCGCCTCGAACATTCGAAGAACTTCAGGGAATAATGAATCAATTCTATAGACCTACGGAAGGCAATTATGGTATATCTGGTCAAATAGCTGGGATGTACCATATAAACGCGTGGGTAACAGCGTTTAACGGGTTCTTCTATGATGATATAACTAAGGAACTAGGTTTAATAAAACCCGAGACTAGAACAGGTGTTAAATTCTTTGTTCAAAATGTTCTCAGATACATGGATATTACAGATCTAGGTCACGACTACCAGAGAAGATTATTTGGAGAAGGGAAAGCACCAATATATATATCTGGTCCATGGGATGTACGCTATGCTGTTCAAACAATTGGTATTGATAATTTCACTGTTACACCATTCCCAACAATAGATGGACGTGTTCCAAGACCCTGGAGTGGTTTTCGCAACTTGTATATATCAGTGATGGCCGAGGCTGGAGGCAAGGAGAGAACATATGCTTCAATACTATTTGTATTGTACTTAGCGATGAATGATAATGCTGTTCTAACACTTGTTAGGGAACTAGGCTATGTGCCGGTTAAATACACAGTTGCAGAGTACATTCAAGCTCATCTCGAAGAAAACAAGTTATTTAAGATTATATATGGCTTCTATGAGCAATTACAACGCTCTGCCCCAATGCCGAAGGATAAAAACATGCAAATAGTTTGGGGTGCAGATACTCATTTACAAGCAGTGTGGCAAGAATATGCAGACGCTATTGCACGGGGTAAAACTGTGGATGAAGCCGTTCAAGCAGCTCTAGCGAAAGTTGATGAGGCGCTTGAGAACGCATATAATGAGATAGCTCCAAGGCTAACTACATAATCGGTGCAAGAGATGAATCGTGTTCAAGGAAAAAAAGTTCTTTTTCCAACTAAAATAGCTCTTTTCCTTGTTATCCCAAGCATTGTTTTGTATGTTTTTTTCAATACATGGCCTATGCTTTTCTCAATTGGAATAGCTTTCACTAATGCAACAAGGGAAAATATCCTTCCAAACCCACAGAGAGTCTCGGATTTAAAGAACTCAATAATGTGCGCTACATTATTAAAGGAGAACCCCGAGTACCAGAGAAATGCTTCCCAACTTGTAGATACGATTCTATCACGTCTCGATACTATATTGTTAAATCTCGAGTCGATTAAAAATCAACTAGAGAACGGTGTAAAACCTGAAGATATACCCTACTTGTACTTCGATAACTTATATAGAATAGCCAATATTGGTCTTAGAAAAACAAGATCAGATATTGTATCTTTCTTCAACTGCACATTACTAGGTTACCCAACAAATCGTGAATTAATTCCAAGCGATATATTAGGAAAGATGGATTCATTAATAACCTTAACAGGAACACTAGTATCAATCTACAGAACAATGACCTCGGAGATGCTTTATAATCAAGTACTAGTAGGTTACAACATTACATCTGAACTTAGAACTTACTTTGAAAAACTAGATGTAAGCTATGAAGAATACATGTCTAACTTCATAGAGAGTGCATCCAGGGAGTTAGATGAACTAGAGTTAAAAATAGTGTGGTTTGAGAACTTTAACCGGTTATTTGGAGATCCAAGGTTCTATAATTCTCTCTATAAAACAATCCTATTTGTGCTTACAAGTGTTCCATTAAAAGTGGCAACAGGAGTTCTGCTTGCATTGTTTTATTCCACAACTTTAATCTACGGTAGGAAAATACTTAGGGCTTTACTAATTGTTCCATGGGCAATGCCGTTCTTACTCTCGGCGTTAACCTGGAAGTTCCTGTTTCTCCCTAATGGTCAACTAGGGCAACTTCTTGGACTTAACATGAATACATTCGAGTGGGATGCATTTATAGTTTACAACTTGTTTGAAACATGGCTAGCTTATCCTTTCATAATGACCATTACGCAGGGTGCTCTAAGAGGGGTTTCAAAAGATATTATCGAGGCATCTTACATAGATGGAGCTGATATATGGACAAGGCTAAGGAGAGTAGTGTTTCCACAGATATCGAGACCAGTGCTACTTGCCGCTATTTTAACTACTGGTGCATCACTGCAGGCATTTCTAGTTCCACTAGTTCTAAATGGTGCTGGTCCAATCGGGGATATCTGCTCACCATTTACAGGATGCACAGCCGGCTGGAAAAACGAGATGTTGATAATATTTGGATATAATAGAATAATGATTGATAGAGAATTTGCCTATGCAGCATCAATGTACTTGATAGTTTTAGCAATAATCCTAACATACGTTGCACTGTGGTTTAGGTTAATGAAGAAAATGAGTAGGTGATCTGTTTTGAGAAGTACACGTGTAACATATATTATATTGAAGATCTTCGCCACTGTTTTTGGTGTTTTTATTGCAGTCTCACTAGCTTACCCACTAGTATATATCGTTGCGCAATCCATTATAGCCAGGCCAACCATTATCCTATCTGATCTCAGGCAGCTCATGAGTTATGGTATATCTCTTGAGAACTTCAACAAGATAATTCATGACCCAGAGTTCTACGATGCTTTACGTAATACAGTGATCGTTGCGTTATCAACAGTGATATTAGCAATCACGATTATAATACCATCTGCATATGCTTTCTCGAGATTTGAATTCAGAGGCAAGGATACTATCCTATACTACTTCTTAATAGTGAGCCAGGCAGGTGGCGGGATCGGAATTATAGCTGTGTTAGCCTTATATATTTTCATGTTAAGACTAGTAGCTATTGGAATAAATGTAATTAATATGTTTGTATTACCATTCATCTACGTATCTGGCTTGGTTCCGTTCCAGACTTGGTTAATGAAAAGTTACTTTGATCAATTGCCAAAGGAGCTAGACGAAGCAGCCTTCATAGATAGTGCTAGCTGGTTCCACATTATATTCAAGGTTATATTTCCAGCATCTAGAGCAGCTTTTATAATAATAACCATGTTTTCGTTTATGAGTGCTTGGGGGGAGTTCATTATTGCAAATATATTGCAATTAAAAACCCTGGGAATGTATATTTACTCGCGAGCTGTGTCTGGGCAAGCTGGAATCATGGAGCCTGCAACATTCGCAGCTGCGTCTATTATCTTCGCAATTCCAATGATCGTCTTATTTGTCATCGCGCAAAAGTACATTGGAGAAGCATATAGACTTGGAATCACTAAGGGCTAAAAACTAGTTTTATTCTTCTTCTAGATAAAATTTGATCCTTGCTTTATTATTTACAAAATACTCGGATATCTTGATAGACTCTAGAACAGCAAGGTTTGATGTCACAACACCAAGCAATGTAATCTCGTTTAACCCCTTTCTAATAACTGGTTCGGGGATATATAGTGATTTCACAGGGGATTCATCATATATTCTTCCGATTAAGTTTCCATTGAAAAATACTAGGAGTCTTAATCCCTCACTCTTTACTTGAATGTATCTTGGTCTACTCGTGTCAGGTTCTTTCTCGATTTCTATATTTGCATTAAACCAGAATACTTTACCTCCATTATTCCTGATTACCATTGGTAAGCTTGCTTGGTTATCAAAGCCTACACTATGTATATTCCTATACCATTCATTGATGAGTCCATACGTGTCTTTTTGAACCCACCATTTACCATGTAGTTTATACTTGTAGGCAACAAGCCTAGGTGATACAACTCCCCATTCAACGTAGAGAGCTAGCTCGTTTAATCCTTGTTTAAGGTGTTTCGATATATCAATAGGGCCTTTCAAGGGTCCTAGGTATTCTCCATTAACAAACAACAATACCCGGTAGTAGTGGTTGTAGTAGAAGGATTCTCCAGGATCGATCAAGTAGTTACCCCTGATATCATTAATGGTTATTTCCTTTATGTACAATCCAGGAGTGTCGATATCATAGACCTCGATGCTATCAAAATTCCTCCAGTTAGTCAAAACCTCCTTGATTATTATAGGTCTCTCCAAGAAATCCGACATATCAAAACCCGGACCATAAGGTGGCTTAAGCTCTATTCTTCTCCACTTAATCAGGGGAGTACTTATTGTTTTCTCTAGGTATAAATCACCAGTTATGCCATTTGGGACATAGAGTAATCCATCATTTGGATGACCTGTTGATTCAAGCAGTATAGTTAATTCATTATTGCCTTCTCTTAGATGCTTAATAGCGTTAGCCTCTACGTAGTGGTAGCCAGATGCTAAGTGATATTTATTTAGAGATAAGACTGCGTAATCGTTAAAGTTAGAGAGTGCTATTATACCATTTTGTAAACTAGAAATCAGGTCTCTACTTAAACTCCACTTAATTTTGTAGATGTATAATCCATTATCGTAAAATCCTATTTTCTCTAGTGGAGTACCGGGCTCTATTTCCATGAATTGGTGTTCAACGGGGTCCTCTTTAATAAATAGATTGTCTACAACATACTCGCTTTTAACTTGTTCCTTGCATAGCTCAGTGGGGATGAAGAATCTGTAAACGTGATCAGTTATTTTCTCCAAGCTATACTCACTTGAATTATTCAACACCACTGTATCAATAGGTTTGCTAGATATCAATGTTACGTATCCACAGCTATCTCGATCTAATTCTACTTCAAGTTCAACTATTCTGCCTAGTTGATTAGAGGAACCAGTGTAATATATGTTTGAAATCACTATGAAACTATGAATACCATTGTTAATTACCCATGTTCTCTCAGCTCTTCTCCTGGATGTGTAAACTATGATCAATCTTGACCCATTCACTGACTCCAGGACAACGATGTTGTCGAGATCATTATGAACTAGTTTTATTAAAAATGACTCTTGCGCCTTGCTAACTCTAATTGAGCCAAGTGTAAATATGCTTGAAAGCCTCTCTGAGGTAGTGATAGCTGTCTCGCTCTCCTCTCCGGGTTCATTGTATAGTACCAACACGTGTGTCTTATCGAACTCTGTTTTTGTTAAGATCTCGGCACTTGTGTACTCTAATTTAAATGGTGTATTTCTCAAAGTGTAGTTAAATACTAGTATCTTAGCGTATCGTGGTTTTATTAGAATACTTGATTCTCCTGGAATAACTCTATTGTCATAGATAAGTCTCTGGTAACATGGGAAATCGCCCATATTTCTTAGTACAATGATTGATAAATACTCTCCAACTCGTTGAAATATATCACTACAAGTTGATGCCTGCTTGAAGACTTCTTTAGCAAACTCTGTTCTCTCAATTTCTTCATTGAATGCGTTGAGAAAGAGATATGTTCTCTTAACATTGAAGTATCTATTTGATAATTCACCCCATTCTCTGATTGCTGCGCTGAAATCATATGAAGTGCTAATGTATTTACCTGTGTAGTATCCAGGGTTTGATCCCCCGTGAAACATGTAAATATTGAAGTTATCTAGTCCTAGTCCAATAGCTGTCTTTAACAATATCTCAGTCCACTCAGCTGGGATCTCTAGTCTATTTGTAGGGGTGTTACCATGTTTAACTGAGGAAAACCACCCGCCCTCCAT
>JAWAPI010000020.1:0-17129 GCA_038894495.1 Desulfurococcaceae archaeon | reverse complement strand
TACGACCTAGCAGAGTTATACCCATGGTATCATGAGGTCAAGGAACTAAGCCCCTTCTTGCTAAGTCATGGCCAGAGAAGATTACTAGAGTTAATAATAGCTTTTACTTATGGAAAAGACCTGGTATTATTAGATGAACCAACTACAGGTCTTGATCCCCAATTGTACGTTTCCTTTCTTAAGCACTTGAAAAAGCACATTTATAAAGGTGGTTCTGCTATTGTCTCAACTCTTGATCCACGCTTAGTATTGGAGGCTTCACGTGTTTACATAATAAGAGATAATAAACTCATTGAGGCCGATAAGTGTATTATATCTAAATCTATGGTAGAGAACACAGGTGTTCATTTTTGAGTAAGCCTGGTGTATTGACACTATTATCCTATGCCATTATCATCTCGGGTATTGCCTTCATCACGAGCGATAAAGTAGATCTTGTTATTTTATTTTTACCACCACTACTATATACTCTGCTAGCTGCTAGAGGGAAAATTTTCTGGTTATTGATCGCATATCTAGTTGGATCAATAGGCGTCTTTATAAATTCAATAGCATTCGCGAACTCAGGGGATGTCTTGATAGACCTAGGTTTATTAATAATAAGAACAAACGCTATTAATGCGTTTATTACTGTTTCGCTACGCTTAATGTCTATTATGGCAGCAGGTGCACTATTCGTTCTTCTATATACACCTGTTGAGATCTTCCGAGGATTAATACGTGAAGCTGGTTTCCCACCAACAATATCACTTCCACTTGCTTATTCGCTCAGGATCTTACCAGTTGTTAAAAGAGACTTGAATGAAGTAATATTTCATAGGAAGCAGAGAAGGTATAGAACGATCATATTTAATCCCTTTGTTCTCGCGAGTGTAGTAACATCTCTTTTAGCAGTTAACTATGAAAGAGCTAAGTGGAGTGGTATAAACGCGGAGATTAGAGGAGTGAGGAAAATAAAAACAAGTTTTAACTACCGACCTAAATTAGTAGACATATCAATTAAAATGCTACTTGTAGTCCAAATACTTCTTATAATTCTTCATTAATAACTTGGTAATCAAGATTTAATAACCTGATAATAATTGGTGTTCAAGGTGCGATGATATGAAAATCGAGAGATATACCATGATTGATCTCCTAGTCCTCGGGGCAACGACCGCTATATTTGCAGTGGTTTTTATCTCGGCTTGGACAGTGTATTATGCTGTGAAGGCAATAGGGGGGCCAATAATAGCGAGAATAGCGACGTATGGAATGTGGTTTATGCCAGCGCCCCTCGTAGCATCCATTCTACGTAAGAGACTAAGTGCCTTTCTAGGTGAATTTCTCCCCGCATTGCTTGAATCAATCCTGCCTACACCGGGTGGATTAACAAATGCACTGTATGGCTTTTTCCAGGGATTGTTTAGCGAACTAGCTTATTTGCTAACTGGGTATAGAAAGTATAATGTTTACACAGCTATCATTGCAGGTGCTTTACCAACAATACCTGCTATTACGCTAGATGCATTATTATTTGAAGAGATCTATCCATTTGAATACATGGGATACATAATAGTAGCGGTGGCGATCAGTGGAGCGATTTATGGAGCTCTAGCATACTATGTAGCAAGGTCAATAAGGAGATAAAAACATTAAAGCTTTGTTTTTACTTGTAAATTCTTATTTGATCTTGGGAATAGATATCTATGAAAGCATATTTGATACCGTATTCTCATCAAAAAAATACTCGGTAGATCAAGATGATTAATGAAACTATTTATGCATGTTTATGAGATCAATGTAGAACCTTTTTCATAGTGATAGATTAGGGCAATTGAAATCATTGATACAATACTTACAATGATCAAAGAGCTAGGAATGTCTACTTCCCCGATGAGCGATAGTGAGATAATAAGTGATCCCCCGATAGCTATGAACGAGTTTAATACTCCAAAGCCTATTATCATTTCTTCATTACTCAGTCTAGATGCTATATAAACGTTACTTGCTATGTCTAGGAAGGGAAACAATGGGATTTGCCATAGTATTATCGGGGCTAGTCCATGTGTTATATTGAAAACGTAGAAAAGTATTGTGTATCCAAAAACTGTTAGAATGAAAATTTTAAATGACCCATATTTATCAACAAGCTTTCCTGCAAGAACACGTATAAATGGAGAGATTAGTGTGCCACCCGAGAATATGATTCCATATATTGTGTACTTAACCCACTCTAATTCAATGTAAAAAAATTCTTCAATACTTTGATTAAGCTTGCTAGGCGCAACTGCGTATAAAAATTCTCTTATAAAAACAGAGAACATTACTGAGAATAATGGGATCAATATTTTCTTTGTAACTCGAATAGGATCACTTTGTATACTCGTGTTACTTTCCTGGTAAATACCCGGATAGAAACGATAATATGCAAAATACGAGGATAGAACCATGATAGATGCTAATGCATATACACCTAATACACCAGCATAGTTGTAGACAAATCCCTGGATTATTGATCCCACAAAGTATCCTAGTCCAGAACCTATAGTCATCTTGCCATATTCTAATCCAGCCTTTTTATGTGGTGTTGCAGAGAAGAGTATTTTCAGGACAATAGACCAGGATATAACCCATGGGAATGCAGTTATTGATAGTAAAAAAGCAACTAAGAACGAGTCTTTTGCAAAGATAGCTAGTAGTATTGGAACTGTAGCCCATGAACCCATCAAAACAGAGTTTTTTTCTCCGATTAATCTAGCAACTTTGCCAGATAATAATCCCATGAGTGTAAATAGCCAAGAAAGACCTAGGTATATAACTACGGCATCTGTGCCGCCTGATAATTCTATTGCAATATATCTTGTAGAGAAAGAAAAAAGAAGTCCCCATGCAATTGAGTTAATAAAAGTCGCAAACGCGAATTTCTTAACGAACTCCAATATGCATTACCGGCTCTTTGTCCTTCTTTATTCAAATACGTAGAGTTCCTCATCGTATCTTCTATCAAGGATTGATCCAGGAGGGAGAACCTTGAGAGCTCTATTTGATAGAATTGATAATAATCTGTCTAGTGCTTCATTTATTGTATACTTGCTAGTTAAGTATTCAAGTGGTAGGTTTATCCCCATTGGCCTTGCAGGTATAACATGTCTCGTGGCTTTATGTATAAATACTTCGCCTCTTAATGAAATCTCTCTAACCTCGTCTTTGCGTATTACAGGTGGTATAATCGCGCTTATTGCTTCCCCGGTGTTTACCAGTTCTAATGCATCTTTCTCGGTGTGGTATTCGATTGAGAATCCTCGGTGAATAATTGCCTCCTCGATATTCTTTAATTCATCATATATCAACTTTATATCATGTGTTCTAGACCTGATACCTATGTATGATCTGCCTAGGACTAATAAAGACACCAGCTCTCTTCTACTCAGCATCTCATGACCAGCATCCATGCTAGGTATATAGACTTGTCTATATCCACGTCTATTTATAACATCCAGTATTTCTTTTCTCAGGCTCTCTTGGTCTCTGGTCATTGTTTTCTTATATTTCACAACACGAACCCATGTGTAAAGGCCAACATTTGGATTGTCATAGTCTATTAAGCACACTGGGATATATTTTAAACCTAACTCTTTGGATGCAGCTACTCGATGCATTCCATCGAGTACTACCAGTGTTTTTTCATCGACGATTATAGGGTCTTTGAAAACATTATCTTTCCTTATCTTCTCTACAAGCTGCTTCAAGATACTTGGTATTATCTCCTCGTGGATATGTAATTTATTAACTTCCTCGATTGATATCTTTAACACTATTTTTGGAGTCTTTATCTCGTAAGCGATCTTGGACAATAATTATCCCCCAATTAAATTATTTGAAATGACTAAGTAATATACTCACTATGTATTAGCATACTGAGATGAAGCTTTTTGTATTATCCGCGGTTTGATAAAGAATATGTGTAAATAATATAAATAGTTCAAAGTCATTTAGGAATCCATAGTGCTCTCATTTATTGCAAAGCAGAGGTGTGATTTGCAGAGATGCATAGCTTGTTAACAGTGTGTTTGCTTATTGCTTTAGTAGCGTTACTTATATGGAACAAGATAGAAAGGCATTGGGTAAGTTTGGTTATACTATTGATTCTAGTCTTAACAAACTCTCTTAGCTTGAATGAGATAATTAAATATGTAGATTGGGATGTATTAGGTCTTATAATAGGTGTTTCTATATTATCAGTCTATCTCGAGAGATCGGGATTTACGGGGTTGATCGCGAGTTACATAGTCAATATATCTCGCGGCTCTAGATTACTATTCTTACTCCTTGTGTCTTTTATAGCTGGGTTAATAAGCATATTCATGGAGAATGTATCTGTAGTTATACTAATGTTTCCCATTGTCATATCAGCTTCACGTATTATTGGTTTAAACCCTGTAATACCCTCGATACTAATGGCTTTATCAGCAAACATATCTGGGTCAGCAACTATGATTGGAGACCCACCCGCGATAATAACAGCTGGGGCGTTTAATCTTAGTTTTATAGATTTCATCGTGTATGAAGGAAAGCCATCAATGTTCTTCTTCACCATTGTCTCGATGATCACAGCTATCATAGTGTCTTGTTATATAGGTCAGAGAAGGCTGGAATCTATCAGGGTTGATAATGCTGGAGGCGAATCAAATAGATTGTTTGTTTATACCATTTTTACTTTAGAGGCCATTTTATCTTTGGCTGTAAAGATCTTCCTTTTAAGTCTTCGACATTCCATTGGGGTCTCATTAACCCTGACAGCACTTATATCAATTGGGTTACTCACATTATTGAGGATTGTGCATAGAGACCTCGTTAGTGTTCGAGTAGCTCTTAAACGTGGATTCGAGTGGAAATTAATATTGTTCCTCGTAGGGGTGTTCGCACTATCGGGTTCTTTTGAAAAACATGGATTAGCAGCTTTATTCGCAGAGTATCTTCTGAGATTATCTAGTCGTAATAGTGTTTTAATTACTTCATCTTTACTATTTTTATCAGTTGTGTTATCAGCTGTAATTGACAATGTTCCAATTACTGTCACAATGATCCCGGTTGTAGTTAAGATAGGAGAACTTGTGAAGATTGATCCAGTTGTGATAATGTGGTCCGTTCTAATAGGTCTCACTCTAGGAGGTAATTTAACATATATAGGTGCATCTGCAAATCTCACAATTGTTAGATTACTTGAGAAGAATGGTTATAGAGTATCATTCATAGATTTTATAAAAATAAGTATTATTTACAACACAGTCTCTGTTTTTATTGCATGGATTTTATATCTAATTACGTATTTTATGTGAGATCATCGAGGTTCAAACGAAATAACGAGCTTTCTAATGGACCCTTCTAAACAGTATAATAGCGATTAAAATAGTTGAGAGTAATAGAGTGCTAAGTATGATAATCTCTAATAGATTCCACCGAGCAATGTTGTCCTGCGGAGTTCCCTGTTCGGCGATTCCTTTATTAAAAAGTATTACAGCGGTTAATGGTGGTATAATAAAATCTGTTCCATTGATCTCAGGTATCTCCCCAGATGATGTGTAAACTAAAGTCCATTCTGCGTTGGCTAAATCAGGGGGTAAACGGAATTTAGCTGATGTGTTCATATTATTAGCTATTATTAAAACATCTTCACTGTATCCACGCGTGTATGCTAGTATACCATTGTCTGTCTCGATGATCCTTATTATGCTTGTATGAAGAGCTGGAGTCCCTCTCTTTATCTCTCCAAGTTTTTTATAGTGATTGAAAACTTCTAGATCGATCTTATCCCATTGTATTGGATATCTATGTTCCTCGTATGGATACAGCTTTATACCGGGTAATCCACGCTCGTCTCCCTGGAATATAACAGGTATACCTGGCTGAGTATACTGGAGTGTTGATAATAGTTTAAGTCTAAGTATCGCTTCCCTAGGTATTCTTGGTTCGGGAAACAAGGCTCCACCCCCCATCATAGTTAGAACTCTATCTGTGTCGTGTGACCCAATTATATTGAACCCTATTCCTACTGCTGCGACAGAATATCTCGAATAGTAGTAAGATAGGACACTTGAAATTTTACCGTGGATTTCTCCTCTGCTATATGCTACTAGTATATTTCCAAGAGCGTAGTTCATCAATGAATCAAATGGACCAGTATTTACCCACTCTGGTTTCAACTCCCATATCTCTCCTACAATATAGGCATCTGGATGCCTAGTTTTCACCGCATCCCTAAGTTCTTGAAAGAAATCTCTTGGGTTAGGTAGGTCTAATGGTGTATCTATTCTTACACCATCGAATCCAAAATCCAGCCAGTATAGAACAGCATCTATGAGATATTGTCTTACCTCGGGGTTAGACGTATTCAATTGTGGTAAGCTACCAAACCCCCACCAGCATCTATAGTGTCTACCATTCCCAGGTGTGAAGGGCCATTGATAAATAGTGAACCAACTCCAATATTTACTATTTCTCCCATTGACATATACATCCTGGAAAGCCCAGAACCCTAGACCTACATGTCCTGGGACAAAGTCAAATATAACTCTCATTCCTCGCATATGAGCTTCACTTAGTAATTCTTTTAGGTCATCTAATGTCCCTAGTCTTGGATGTATTTGGTAATAGTCATATGTATCGTAGCAATGAACACTACCACATAGGAAAATTGGTGTAAGGTATAATAATGTAATATTTAATCCCTTTAGATAGTCTAGTTTTTCAATAATTCCTCTTATATCTCCTCCAAAATATTGATGGCAACAATGTAGAGGATTATGAGGTGGGTCACTCCAATTGGATAGAACAGGATGCATACTCGTGGTATTGTCATATAATAAACTATCGTAGATCGGTCCATAGAAATCGTTGGATGGATCACCATTGAAAAATCTATCTGGGAAGATCTGATATCCAACCCCGGGCGAAACCCAAGTAATTTGCTTCAATAATTCAACTGGTTTATAAGTAAAAGACTTGGATTCCCTGGTATTATACAATATTAACACTGTTTCATTGTTCAATTCAATTTTAAAATAGTATTTTAAATTATCTGTGTAATTCAACCTAGCATACCATATAATTGTGTTTTCAAGATATAATTGAGGCTTCATTGAAATCGAGGTATTCTCTAATACAATGCTTATTCTACTTACATTGAGCCATCTAGGAACACTTATCCTTAATATAATTGAATTATCTGCTATTGATACATATACAGGATTAGCCAGATCGTGTTTTATTTCTTCGAATTCATTTATGTAAATCTCTAGCTGAGTTATAGACGTAGACACCATGGCCAACTGTATAGAAAGCATTAATGCCAATACAACCGTGATCACCAACATGGGGTTTTTCAAATAATCACCTCGGATATATTAATACTATCAAATAAGATATAGCTTATATCTAATGATATATAAGCTATTATAACCATTTACTTATTTCACTTATGCATGTAGTCAAGAAGCGTTTTTCTGTGTTTCATCTTGGGTTTATACTCCTCCTCTATAACCGTCTTGATCGTGTATTTAAAATCGTCTTCGAGTACTTTCCTCATTGATGGGTTATATAGAGCAGACGCTGGATGATATGTTGGAATGATCTTGAATTCTAATCCATTAATTCTTCCCCTAGCCACTTCGCCATGGTTCCTATTCATACTGGTCCATCTAAGACCAGATAACTGATAAAGGGTTCTAGCCGCGTGGCGGCCTAGTGCAACGATGATCCTTGGCTTAATTAGTTTTAGCTGGCGAAGTAGATAGGGTAGACATGTATTAATCTCATCCTCTTCTGGGTCTCTATTACCAGGTGGACGACACTTTACAATGTTTGTAATATAGAAATCTTCTCGTTTAAACCCAATCGATTCAATTAACTCTGTTAATAGCCTACCAGCGGGTCCAACAAATGGCCTTCCTGACTCATCTTCTTTCTCTCCTGGTGCTTCCCCGATAATAACAACAATTGTGTTTTTATTTCCTTCACCCGACACTGGTTTTTGCCGTGAGATGTAAAGTCTACACTTTCTACAATTCAATATCTCGTTTTCCAATTGTTTCCATTCCTCATTCATCATGGATGACTCCTTTTAAGCGAATGTATTTAAGCAAATAATAATGATCGAAGATGTCAGAGTTATTAATACATTGTCGTCGAGGAAAGGCGGTATTTCAAAATGCTCAACTATACTTGAAACCACGGCAGCTATAAATCCCGTTATTCCTGCGTAGTAGAGACCTATAGGAATAGTAGTAGCTAACATGCCTAAGTTACCATACCATGATTTAGTTCTTCTCCCATATAAGCCATTTCTAATTATGCCTGTTACAGCGTCTCCAATTGATATAAATGATGGAGGTATAATCGCGTAATATGGATTATTAGTTAATACCCATACACTAAGCAGAGATAATCCCCATGCAAAACAGAAGTTGACTTCGAACATGTTTTCACTTGTTTGAAACCAATTTAACAATGACTTCTTTCTATGAGGTATGAGTAGCATTACAGCTATAGCCAACGCCATGATGAATGGTATCATAGGAGATGTGAACAGCAATGGGACTAGAAAGGCAGTCACTCCACCTGCTAATATATGTATGATTTTCCTATTATAATACACTGCTACATTTGTCTTTATATTATGCCTAGCTGTCATGTGTTTAAAGAACTTCTTTGTTGAATATAATACCGCGAGAATATACACTAGTAAAACAGCAGCCCATGCGATCTCTACTAGGGGATCTCTGGGCACTATCAAATCAACACCATTTAGATATATAGCTATTATTTATTAATATCGGTTAAGATTATAGTCTTAGCAATAACTAGAGGTATTTTAGCCTCATCTTGTTCTTCTACGAGTAAGGATCATGGTGATTTATTTGAAAATCGTGATAATAGGAACAGATTTGATAGGATCAGGAGTTTCTCAATGTCTTTCTACAAAAGTAGTTATACTGGTTTACTACAATAGGACAGGAGACAAATCTATGAAGATTGCTAATGAATTTGGTGGCTTAGTGCATGATACAGCAAGATCACTAATAGAGGGTAGCGAAGTAGTTATAGCATTCTTACCTACAGATACGTCTCTTATAAGCGTTGTTTCAGAGATCGTGGGACAAGGAATCCTTAAGCATAATTTTGTATTTATAAATGCAAGCACTATAACTCCAAGCACTAGCGTTTTCATCAGTAAAGCATTACGAGAGGTTGAAGCGAACTACGTTGAGGCACCAGTCTATGGGAGTATACATGAAGCGCGTAAATGCAACTTGATCTCCATTGTAGCGCGCGAAGAGAAACTGTATAAAACAATCATTGATATATTACATCTATATAGCCCCAGCGTGTTCTATGTGGATGAATTACCCAAGGCAATGGTGTTAAAACTAGCATTGAATAACATTGGGTTAACACCACCAGTATTAATAGCGGAGTCATCAATGCTCATAGAACCATGGGGCATCGAGCACGATTTATTCAAGAATATCATCGATAAACTTTGGTTTAAAAATCTCGTTGAGAGGTATTGGGAAAGGATATTTAATGAAAAACCCGCTAGATTCAAGGTCTGGATGGCAGGGAAAGATTACGAGTATATATCGAGGGCTATTAAAGACAGGAACCTACCTTCGATACTTGCTGATGCATTATCAAACATGTATTATAATGCGAGTAATCATGGATTTCTTGAAAAGGACTATTCCCAAGTAGCAAGGTACAATATTGCACAAGGGAGAAAAACAGGTAGATAAATTCATGAAGAAATACATAAAGGAAGAAGATTTGGTATGCACTGAGCTAGGTACTCGGTCAATATATAGATTATGTGGTACTAGGCCATGGATCGACGTGTTAAAAGGAAAGATGGACACTCTAAAGATTAGTAAACCAATCTCTATATATGCTAATATATCTTATCTAAATAAAATCCTGCTGAAAATCCTGCGTATTAAACCTCTCGCCGAGAACGGCAAGGAAATACTGATTTCATACATTGAATCTCAAGATGAAGTGACAGGGAGGCTACCAGAGAAATATTTGTTGAAGTTTAATCAAAGAGATTGGTTTAGCATTTATAGATATAGACTGCCCGGTTTACTTGCTTTACCATTATCTGAACTCCATAGGGTCATTGTATATTTAGCTATAAATACAACTGGTATACTTGTAAACCTGCTATTATTAGTATTCACTTACAATCTACTATTGAGCTACGTCCATGAAATTATACTTCGCTCCCTGTCTTCTCTTGCGGGGTTTGAAGCAAGTGTTATGTATAATTTCACGTTGCATGAAATCGTGACATTCAAGGGAACAGGCCTTGATAGATCTTTTAAAGGTGTTCTGCATAGGCTTGTAAAATTCCATTTAGCGAGTACACTAAGCCTACTATCACAGCTTTTAATGGCAAATATTCTCCCGATTATCTTTGGTCTTAAGATATGGATAGCTCAGCTTGTGGGAATTATAATAGGATTTATAGTCAACTTTATTTTTGGATACATATATACCTGGAGTAGGCATAGAGTGAGTTAGAGAGTGGTAACGATGGGTTTAAAGCATCGAAAATACATCTATGTGAAGAGAAGTGATGGTGTATATGTAAAGGTAAGGGTATTAAATCTAAGATTTGGAACAAAAATCGAGCAAGTAAACATCACAGATCCTTCTAGATACATTGTGTTAAATTATAAGACAACCAAGCCGCCGAGAACTGCTATTATCATAAACGAGGATATATTACCAGCTGAGGTTAAGAGTATTCTTTATTCAACCTAGTTGGTGCAATATGCTTGGAAGATTTTGCTAAGTTAATCGACGAGAGAATTGGTAAAAGTATTAAGGAGAGGCAGGGCAACTACTTGATGGTAGTTACAAGCGTTGATAATGTTAGAGTCATAATTTGCTTTAGACAAGGACATTTTACTTACTACGCTAAAATAGTGCTTGAAAAGGACTCAGAATCCCTGAATTGTATTGAAGCGGAGTATAATCCACATGGGCTATATGTTTTCTCAAATAGAATAGATGATCTCGTCGAAAAAGTGTTTTTTAAAGCGAAAATGCTGGTCTCAAGGCTTACTAACTCTTGATTCTTAAGACAATAGGTTTTAGACCTTCATTGTCTATTCCGTACAGAACCCATCCCGGCCTGCTAGATACACCTTTAATTTTCCTAACTGATATTTGTCTAACAAAGAAAGGTATTTGTTGAGCAATCTCGCTGGGTATGCTTGAAGTCTCTAATATGCCATCAACAATATGCTCAATTGTAAGTAAATATTCCTTATAGCTATTAGTTGATGTATGTAGGGTAGCCAATGTTAGTATATTCCTTGACTTTGCAATGTTCGCTCTTAAGGATTTTATATATATGACTAAGCGTGTGGGATCTAGGAATAGCATTGGCTCATTCAATGAGTCAATAACAACTATTCCACTATTCTGTATTCCATATTTTTCAATAACTCTTCCTAAAGCAGTCAATATTGTATCGGGATTCTCCGGATTTATCTCTTCTTCTACACAGTATTGTGGTTTGCGTTGTTTTATCAAGTAGCTAAATCCATCGATGATTAATAGTCTCTTATCACGACAATAATCACTTGTCTTTAAACCAAAGGATTCTAATTGGCTTAACACGGTCTGAGGATCGTCGTCTAATGCTACATAGATTACGGGTTCCCCTCGTGTTAAAACATCTTTGACTAAGTGAATGAGAATAACTGACTTACCTGATCCGCCCTCGCCTGTTAGTATAATTAGTGAGTTCCTTTGAACACCGCTTGGCAAAATATATTTAAATAAGTCTTGATTAAAAGTTAATAACTTGTAATCATTAATAATTGAGGTGCTTGATTGCATCAGAACCACGATTTTAAGTAGTGTTTTGGGTTTTAAATATAAATATCATCCTTGATAATCTCTGAGAGTATCATGGGGTAGACTGCTATCACACCATCTAGGTTGCGGATTTCTTCATGTATTTTTTCTAGCTCACTAGTCGAAGATGCCCATATAACAACGAATATATCATGATCCCCGGATGTTATAGCCATGTATTTTATGTATTCTTTTTCTTTGAGGGCCTTGATAACATTAAATAGTTTTTCAGGTGCTACGTTAATACCAGTATAGCTAATGACATTATAACCTAGTGTTGCAGGATTAACAATTGTAGTATATTTTTTGATGATCCTTTGGTTCTCAAGTCTTTTCACACGTTTAATTACAGCTACATCTGTTAAATTAACTAACTTAGCTAGTTCGCGATAGCTTATTCTAGCGTTTCTGATTAGCTCATTTAATATTTTCCTATCGAGATTATCGATCATAGTCCTCATCAATTATTTTTTGAATTACACGTTATTTCAAATACACCAAAGCGCTTATATTCATCTACATCCTCATCTGGATCTATATACGCGAGTAAGCGAGCATTGTATCCCTCAGATATTGCAAGATATGCAAAATCCTCAACCCAGTCTCTTACTCCACAAGTATGACAAAACGAACCAGAGAACTCTATTTTTACAGTGTTATTTGATATCTCCACTACACGCGCTCTCGCCTCTGCTCCATGGAATCTATTATAAAGCTCTACAATATATGCTACAATATTCTCTATTGAACATGTATACACTTCACTAACCTCACGTTTAATATATTTAATAAGTGGTTAAAAAAGGCAAAATGTATGATAAAATAGAAAAACTCACCTTGATTAATAATTGTAAAATATTGATATTAAATCGTTAATAGAGATTTGTGTATGGGTGATTATATGGAAGAGGATATACTAAAATTACTTAGGAAAATGCTTTCAACAGACACAGAGAAGAAGAGAGGAGTTGAGGGACTAGAACTAGATAAGATAGAGCCCGATTCACCTCACGGTATATATCTCTATGATATGGCTAGGGATAAGTGGATATTAAAACAGGTAAGTGGGAATCCTACCATACCATGGGACGATGGCTATTACATGATATATTTTGATAATGCAAGATGTCCCGCGTGCCGAGCATATGATAATTACTGGTTTCCATTTGTAAAGATATTTGGTAAAATGTTTGAGGGCGTTAAATTCGTGATTGTATTATGTGACTGGTTCGCCAAGGAATGTGTTTCAGAAGCTGCTAGTAGTTCTTTTAAGAGATTCGATGTTCATGCCTCGCCCACGACAATGCTAATCCACGTCGTCAAGGGTGAGATAAAAAGAAAAGAAGAGATAAGTGGTGTTAAGAAAATAGATGAATTAATTAAAATTCTTACAGAGTTTACTAGTAGCTATTAAACCAGAGTAATACTTAGTAAATTAATAAAACCCAGATATTAGCAACTAATAACTCTAATAATGATGGTATAAGCGCGATTTTAACCCAGTACCTCCACGTGAATTTCATACGATGTTTTTCACATACACCAATTGCCACTATATTCGCCGTAGATCCTATAGGCGTAAAGTTCCCCCCTAGAACACCTCCGTATAGAAGAGACCAATAAATCCCCCTGGGAATACCAATATTGACTAAGCTCCCCGCAACGGGTGTGAAAGCAACAACGACAGATAAATTGTCCAAGAACGCGCTTGTCAAAGCAGTGATTATTAAGATCGACAGTTTTAAAAAGACTTCCCCCATCCCAATAGATATTGATCCCATAAAATAAGCTATTCTAATAGCTATTCCAGTCCAGATCAAGGAATGCCCAAGCATGAACAGAGCTACAAAGAAGAATAAAGATGGCCATTCAACACCCTCCATTAATACCCTTTCTAATTTCTCAGGGTCAAACTCTCCGAGTGAAAGGAAAACGAATATATACGGAATGAACGAGAGAAGAGAGTGAGGATCTACTTCTGCTCCGTAAACTAGAGATAACAATTCTGCAATAAAGCTGCTTAAGGACACGATTATTATAAATCCACATAATAAGATCAATCCATGAATTAATACGGATCTTCCACGCTTATCAAGTGCTGTATAAAACTGTGTTAGCATAATATCGATCTTCTCGGCTTTCACTTCTTTAACTAGTTCATATAGGTAACTTTTTAGTAGTAGTCTCTCTGTTAAAACCAGTGCCAAAAGTGCAATTAAAGATAGTGGTAGTGACGCTTTGAAGAAATCAACTACGTGAAGACCGGTTGTAAAAGCTAGGTATAGTCCTATAGGGTTTCCTATGGGTAAAGCCATGCTCCCGGTATTGGTAGCAAGCACAGAGACCAGTATTAATGGGAGAATATCTATCTTTATTAATCTTCGCAGATCCAAAAGAAGCATTACTACATATATTATGCTTGTCGCCTCATCAACGGCAACCGCTAGAAACCAAGATATCAGAGACAGTATTAATAGGAATAAGAACGATGACCCCTTACTACTTCGGAGTATCACTAAAGCAATGTATCTAAATACTCCGAGTGTTCTTAGAATGTATGCAAGAATCATGCTACCTATGAGAAATAGTATCAATCTCCACTCCACGCCTCTAATTAATTCTTGTGGAGGCACAACCCCAAGAAATACAAGCAATGAGAGAGAGAATATAGCAGCGAAATACCTTAAACGAATTGAAAAAACAGTCAAAGCTATAACAGTTACAAACAAAGACGATGACAAAGCTTGCTCCACTTTATAAAAACCTGAGTAGAATAAGTCGAGACAATGTGTGGTCTCCTTCCCTCTCAAAGAACACCAATACGATACTAGTTTCATACCCATGTCGTCGGGTCTAACCACGATTTGATCTAAGATGAAATAGGATAAAGTAAATGATATTAAAAATATCAAGAGGGATTCTATGATCTTGTTAGCTCTGAGCCATTTTAGTAATATTGCTACTTGGTTATCATGGGTATTTTTGTATTTCAGTGTAATCACCCGAGATGATATATAGAAGGGTGATTGGTGTATATATAAAAATCCTCTTGATCAAGAATTACGTATTGATACTTTCTTCTTAAACAATACTTTATCATCTACCTCTCACCAGATAAGACTTCATAAAAGTATTGAACCTATACGAACAGACTTAACAACCCGCGGTCAGTCTTTAACTCAAGAGTTTAGAGTGGATATTCTTACTCTTATCGCTTTTATCTATGTATTCCTTATAGTTCTTGATTTATTTTTAATGGTAATAAAATAGATGTAAATAGCCTTTATGTCTACCCGACCACGGCTAGCTCCTGAACTAATCTCCCATGTTTGAATCTATCAATTGTCAGGTTAAATGCTTCTTTGATACTAGGTTTTCCATTTATAATCCATTCGGCTATTAATGTCCCTGTAACCGGGGCCATCATTAGGCCATGGCCACTGAATCCAGCGGCAATATAGAGGTTCTCATATGGCTTGACTGGACCATATACTGGGTGATGATCAGGTGTCATATCGTAGTAACCCATCCAATACCTAGATATGTAAACTCTCGTTAGAACTGGATAAAGCTCACTCAATGGCTTTACTATCTTATAGAAAGTGTCGTGTCTTTGTGAGTATAGAGATTCTCCCGGTGTATCAGATATATCCCGGGCTAATATTATAGAGCCATGTGTTGTTTGAGTAATGTGCGGGGATCCCGGAGTATCCCAGTCGATCACCAGCCCCGCTCTAATGATCTCTTCATAAGCCTCTGTCACTAATGGATGTCTAGGCATGGGTTTAACAGGCAAATCAATATCGACGCTTCGAAGAATTTCCCTTGAGCCTTCTGCCGCTGCGATAACGTAAACATCGGCTTCAATCACGCCTTTTGTTGTTAAAGCATATGTAATTCTAGAGTTGTCTGCTTTTAATCCATTGACATGTGTAAATGGCATTATTCTTGCTCCATGTCTTTTCACTTCGAGATAAATTTTCATGAACACGTCGAGAACATCCATTTTACCAGCGGTTGGATCATACATTGCCCCGGCAATTATGTTATGATTTATATAAGGCTCTTTTTCCTTGACCTCCTTTGAGCTCATGATTCTGGTTGGAACACCATGTGAGTTATGAAACTCCACTAGTTTTTTAAATGCATTAAGTGTCTCCTCTCTTCTAGCGATCCAGATATATCCAGCCTGCCTAATATCTAGGTCAAGGGTTTCTCTAAGCATGAGCCATCTCTTAATGCTTTCTTTCATCAATACTACGTGCTCTGGTGATGTAAATGATGATCTAAAACATCCAATGTTTCTTAAACTAGCCCCACTACCTGGATAGCTTGTGTCTATTAATGTGATGTCTTTAATTCCTTTTTTCTGTAGCTCATGTGCTATGAATAATCCGCTAATACCAGCACCTACAATCAAGACTCTCATAACTCACCAGCTCTTGAAGTAAAATATTTCAATGGTGTTGGGATAATTGGAGGTCTTATCTTATAGTTTTTCAAGACATCATTTAACTCTCTATTCATTTTTTTAGCGAATATGCGTGCAGCTATCATAATACATCCTCTTCCTTGGCAAGGTCCAAATCCGATCTTTAGTTTTCTTCTTAATAGTTCAAAGTCATCAACTCCAAGTTCAATTGCTTTTATCAATTCTTCCAATGTCACATCGTTGCATCTACAAACTATTACTCCTCCCGGGCGGGCCATATAGCTCTCACCTCCATTCCAAGACCTTTTGGAGTTTTGACGGTAACGACCATGGTCTTATTTCTCTCCCAGACTCTGATAACCTCACCTATTCCTACCTTGTTTCCTTGCCTATCGAGGAGGACTACTTGATCACCCTTTTTCGGCTTGGGTATAAACTCGTGAGGGACTGTCACGTAATCGCACTCTGATCTCGAGAGATCAACTACGAAGGCAGCTAAACCTGGACACATTGCTACGCACATTCCACAACCAGTACATTTATCCCAATTAACTACTGGTAATTCATATATTTTTCCCATTTCAATGGCGTTAACGGGACAGGCCTCCACACATATATTGCATGGAATTTGCTCTGGGCATTCCAATATTGCGACAGGACCTCGAAGCATTCGTCCTCTGCTTGGTAATTGTTTAAGTTTCTCTAGTTCCTCTATTTTAATGTAACCTAGTTTACGGAATTTGAATTCACTCATTTATATCACCCAAAACCAATTAAAGGCGGGTACTTTCTT
>JAWAPI010000019.1:0-17615 GCA_038894495.1 Desulfurococcaceae archaeon | reverse complement strand
ATCTCTTATATCAAAGCTTATGCAGGAATACTTGTTAAATGAATATAGGGAATTCATTGGAGTCGAAGTAGGAATTGAAACGGGGAGCCCGACACTCGCTAGAAAGATTATGATAGCTAAGTCTCTTCCGTATTCACCTGAGCAATGGCCATCCATTGTCGAGGATGCTTTTAAAATAATGCATGATAACCGAATAATACCAGCTGCCACGGTTATACTTGGATTACCTGAAGAAACAGCTGATGATGTGTTAAAAACAGTGGAGCTTATTGAAAGATTAAAACCCTATCGTAGTATAATTGTTCCAATGTTCTTTGTCCCAATGGGGGTGTTCAAAAAGAACAAGTGGTTTCTACGAGATCACATTACTCAGGAGCATATAATGGCGTTGAAAGTGATGTACGATCATACAATTTACTGGGCTGAGAATATCATGAGATTCTATATGCGTAATCCAATGTATTTACCAATAAAATTTTTACTAAAATATTTTATCAAATTTGTCAAGCGAAGAGTGGATAAATATATTGTTAAACTAGAAGAAATAGTTAAAAAGTAACAGATAAGATACTCATAAATTATTGAATAGAGAGTGAGTCAATCGGTGTGAGTCTTTGGATACGTTTTATATAACAACACCAATATATTACCCAAATGCACCTCCACATATAGGCCATGCCTACACCACAGTATTCGCGGATACAATAGCGAGATATAAACGATTAAATAAATACAGCGTGTTATTTTTAACAGGAAACGATGAACATGGATTAAAGATTCAAAAAGTAGCAGAGGGATTAGGTAAAAACGTAAGAGAGTTCACGGACGAGATGGCGATTTTGTTTAAAAACTACTGGAAGGCCCTAGACATAGAATATGATTACTTTATCCGCACTACTGATGAGAACCATGAGGAAACAGTCAGGAAAGCTTTCCAATATATATATAGCAAAGGATTAATATACAAGGCAAATTACTCTGGATTATACTGCGTTGAGTGCGAAAAATACTATAGTCAAGGTGAGTTCATAGAAGTCGATGGAAAACCATATTGCCCTCTACACAACAAGCCTCTAGAATTCATGGAAGAGGAGACATACTATTTCAAACTAAGCGAATTCAAAGAATACATTGTCCGCATTATAAAAGATAAGGATATAGTTTATCCAAGAATATACGCTGACGAGATATTATCTAAACTATTCAACGAGGAGCTAAGAGACATATCCGTAGCGAGGCCTATTGAGAGAGTATGGTGGGGTGTTCCTGTTCCATTTGATCCCGGATACGTTATATACGTTTGGTTTGATGCTTTATTAAATTACATCACTGCTATAGACTTTTTTGAGAACAAAGAAAGGTTTAACCAGTACTGGAAAAACGTTCATCATGTCATAGGAAAAGACATACTATGGTTCCACACAGTTGTATGGTTCTCTATCTTAAAAGCTCTTGATATAGAACCTCCTAGGAAAGTGATCGTGCATTCATTTCTAACCATGAAAGGGACAAAGATGAGCAAGAGTGTTGGTAATATTGTATCAATTGATGAGCTAATCAATAGATATGGTTCGTCGGACTCAGCGAGATACTTGCTGATGAGGGTTTTTAATTTCGATAAGGACAGCGAATTTGATTTTGAGCTTTTAGATAGTATCTATAATAGCGAATTAGCAGACACCTATGGAAACCTAGTTCGAAGAGCTGGGGTTTTAGCTCTAAAGAAGACAGATGGAAAGGTTTACAAGAGAAGCATTGATCAAAAAATAGCTAGTGAATTAAAGAATAAAATGAATAATTATCTAGATGCAATGGAGAAATTCGAGGTTTCAAAGGCAGCCACGATAGCAATGGATATAGCGAGACTAGGAAATCAATATCTGAATGAAACAAAACCATGGGAAAAAGCAGATCCTAGTAAGGAGTTGTACACCGTCTTAGAGATGATAAGGATGGCAACATTAATGCTTTATCCATATATACCTAGATCGTCTAGGAGAGTTGCAAACTCGTTTGGTTTCCAGATCGAGGGCTTAGTTAAAGCAGATCTCGAAGACGTTGAAAGATATAATGTCTCAGATGCACCAATACTCTTTCGAAAAATAAGTGGGAGATAGTGAGTTTAAAATGTCAGAATCATACATAGCCATTGATATTGGAGCCACGAATACACGTATTAGCTTGTGTGATCGCCAAGGTTTGCTAGAGAAAATGGTTTATTCAACCCCGCGAGAAGGGGATGAGTATACAATAGCAAGATTTATTTGCGAAAAGATCGTTTCAAAGTGGCGTGATGAGTTAAATAGAGTTGAAACTATTGGTGTAGCTACTATTGGCCCACTAGATATAAAGCAGGGACGAGTTGTTAATACACCAAATATCCCAATTAGAAACTTCGAAATAATCAAGCCAATAACAAAGACTCTTAGAAAACCAGTTTACGTTGCAAACGACTGTGTCGCCTCTGTGTGGGGAGAGAAGATATATGGAGACGGCAGAGGAGTAAGCAATTTAATATATCTCACTCTTAGCACTGGGATAGGTGCAGGTATAGTAGTCGATGACAATTTATTAATAGGTAAAATGGGGAATGCACACGAGATCGGACACATAGTTGTTGATTTTAACTCACAGATCAAGTGTGGATGTGGTGGTAGAGGTCACTGGGAAGCATTTGCAGGTGGGGCTAACTTACCTAGAGTTGCAAAATACGTGTTGTTAAAGGACAGATCTCTTATGACTACTGAGCTTGGAAAGAGAATAGCATCTAACGAGTCAGTAACATCTAAAGATATATTTGATTACTATCGAAAAGGGGATCGATTATCGATTGAAGTGATTGAATTATACATTAAAGCAACAGCTGCTGGGATAGCCTCGATAATAAATGCCTATGATCCAGAGGTTTTAATCATGGGTGGAAGTGTGTTCTTAAATAATATGGACATTCTACTTGAACCAATACTAGAAGTGGTAAAAGACAACATTGTCACTGGAATGCCGATAATGAAGCCGACTAAATTCGCTGATGATGTAGGTTTATATGGAGCATTAGCACTAGCTAATCATACTCCTCAGAAAATAAAACAAATACAAGATCATTTAATTAACGAAGCACTAGCTAATTAACATTATTGTTAGAACTTCAATAGATGCTGCAAGTAATAAGATCATAATACCAAATATCGCGTATATTACGAATCTACTTGGACTTCGTAATACGAATCCCGATGAAGATACTAAGATAGCATATCCTAGTAACTCTAGTAGAGCATGTGGATAGAAAAATACAAGTAAGGAATTTAATATACTTACCGACCCTGCTCCGGTTATAAGACCAAGAATAAACCCAGCGTTATATACACCCATTGAAACAATTATACTGCCCGCGTAGGGCACTATAGATGATAAAGAGATCACTAAGTTATTAGTAAAAATATATATAGTTGAGAATAATGGATTGTTTTCTTGGACTACGCCGCTAATATCTTTGAGGTATTCATGATAGTATTTTAATAACGGCGCCAAATGCTCGTAGGATAATAGACCATTTAAGAGGCCTCCATAACCAATTATGTATAATGAGATAAATATATAGATAAGGGTTCTTCGAAATCCAAGTTTACTAACTCTTGTAGTAAGGTACGCTAATATAAATCCATATATATATCCAAAGAAGTTTCCCACAAGGAAACCTATACTGCTAAGAAAAGCACCTATAAAGACACCTAGTAGAATTATTAGTATCATTAAAGAAGCATTGGCATCCCTAGCATACTCGGGGACATGCACAATACTATACGTGGGTGGGGTTGGGTGAGAGCTATGTATTATTTCAATATGGCGATTAAATGTCTTAGAAAATCTATATCCCATGTAGATTAGGTATAATCCCAGGGTTATAGCGATTAGAACTATATCAAGGAGCACGCGGGAAGTTGTATATGTGCGTGTTAACCTCTCCTTGATAAATGCAGATTCTTCAATTGTAGCATGATCTCTGATATGTTTCTCCGCTAGAAACAATAACACGGGGTATGCAACTCCAGTGGTTAGAAAACATAGGACTAATCCAGTAATTGGAGACGGTAGTAGTGATCTCGAGTATGAATTTATTAAATATTGATATAAGCCCTCGACAGTAATACCTCCCTTGAAGTAATATGATACGACACTGCTTTCATATATGTGTTTTCTGGAGTCATTTAGAGCTTTGTATATTGATATCATGGATGCTATTGTGAAACCAATTAGCCCTACAAGCCCCCATTGTATTAATGCAAATGCATAATAGGGTAATTCTTCGAGTGTTATCAATCCATCTGCTTCGACTCTTGGGAGGTTTCTAATAACGATTCCTAGCCATGATGTGATCATAACGAGTGATATGAAGAGAAATATTCCCGGTAATACGTGTAATGTAGTATTGATCTTCCTAAATGTATAACTCCTGATGATCTCTCCAAGAACAGAGCGGGTATCAGTAGATTCACTTTCCGGCTGGGAGTTCAACTTGATCCCTTGTATTTATGCTTTCAAGTATTTTATATCTTTGACTATTTAATAAGCATGAGTGAAGAACATGGTTAAAGCAATCATTCTCCATGGTGGTGCCGGGGCTTGGCGAGTGAGACCGGGAATTGAGAAATCAATAGAATCAATAAGAGAGTGCACTAAGAGAGCTTATTCAAGACTCATGGGCACGAATAATTCCCTGGAGGCAGTTTTAGATGGAGTAGTATGTATGGAGGATTCCGGGTATTTAAACGCTGGTTATGGATCCGTGCCCAATATACTGGGGGATAGAGAACTCGACGCTGGATTAATGACATCAAATGGTCTTCTAGGAGCAGTAGCAGCTGTGAGAGCCACGAGAAACCCAATTCTATTAGCAAGGATAGTTGCAGAGAAGACACCTCATGTGTTTATTGCAGGTGAAAACGCGGACAGACTTGCACTATTATATGGTCTTCCACCGCTTCCACCAATGCCCCAGCATATATATGAGAGATATAGAGATCTACTTAGAAAACTCGCTAATGAAGATATCTCTGATAACTACTATCAGAGAATAAAAACTTTCATAATCAATAATAGACAATTCAATGAAATAATTGCTAGATTAGTAGATGTGTTTGACACGGTAGGTGCTGTTTCATTGGATGATAATGGAGTTCTTGCAGCTGCGACAAGCACTGGTGGAATTATATTAAAGCTCCCTGGTAGAATAGGAGATACTCCGATCCCAGGCGCTGGTTTCTATTCAACCGAGAACATTGCGTGTAGTTCAACCGGGATAGGCGAGTATATAATTAGAACCATGCCTTGCTTAAAACTAGATCAAATGTACAGAGATACAGGAGACATTAAAGTAGCATTAGAGAAGCTCTATGAAGTAGTAGAAAAAACCGTAGGACCAAACACAATGGGGTTGATAGGTATTGACAAATATGGAAACATCTACTATATGTATAACACCGAGGCAATGCTAGTTGGATACGTTAAAAGAGGAGAAGTTATCGTAGAGTTAAAGCCAGAACCAAGAATCAATGTAATTAAGGGAGATGAGTAAACAGTGAATCAACCTCCAAGAGAATGTGTAATTTTAATAGACATTGATGGAACAATTGTTCCTAACCTGGTTGATTTCGAGAAATTGAGATATGAAATTAGAAAAATGATTGGTATTGATCATCCACTTAGACCGCTTGGTGAATCACTCGAATCCCTACCATTGAAGGAAGATTTAAAGAGAACTGCGTGGGAATTAATCGAGAAAGAAGAGCTAGCTTCAATAGAGAGACTGAGAGTTGAGAATGTGCAAAACAATGTATCAAGTATCATTAGTGCTGTGAACGAGAAACACAAGGTAGTCCTGGTAACTATAAGGAGTAGTAGAACCACGATCCCGCTATTGAAAAAAATCGGACTTAAAAATTACATAACCGAGGTTGTTACAAGGGATCAATATAAAACTCGAAAAATGCAATTAAAATACCTAATGGACAAATTCAATGATTCAACAATTGTCTTTATAGCTGACACATTATATGATCGAGATGTTGCCAATGAGCTAGGTCTAAGATTCATAAAGGTAGAATCTTATAGGGATCTCCCTAGAGTCCTTGAAAATGCATTGAACATGTGCGAAGCGAACGTTCGATCTTGACTCTACTGTAAAAATATAACTTTACTATGCTTAGATTTGATTAACCTGGTTTTTGACAGTCATGGTCATCGATGGTAATTACTTAACTAGTTATCGTCTTATAGAACTAATATGTATTTGATCTTTTCATTCACTACAAAAGTATTATAAAAACAGAAACATACATTAAATAGGTGGTACGTTGAAAATAACTAAAACCACGATGATAAAAATAGTGGTAATCCTAATAGTCTTTGCAATAGCCTTTTTAACATATGTACCACCATATGCCGAGTTCATGCCCAAGGGAAAAAGGTTTCCCAATATAACATTTCCACTACTACCACCTCTACTCGCGATAGCTCTTTGTATCATAACAGGCGAGGTATTGCCGTCTCTATTCCTAGGTATTTGGATCGGGGCATTGATGATAATGGCCTATAATCCAATAGATGCTACAGTCCAAACTATATCATGGTACGTGGGGAATGCTGCAGATTCATGGAACGCAACGATTCTGCTATTTGACTTTATAATAGGTGCTTGGATTGGAATACTTTATACATCTGGAGCACTATTCTCCGTGGCCGAGGTACTCTCCAAAAGGGTTAAAACTGCTAAGGGGGCTTCGGTAGCATCCTCTGCTCTAGGCTTAATAGTGTTCTTCGATGACTACACTAATACAGTAGTTGTTGGCAATGCTATGAAACCATTAACAGATAAGCTTAGAGTTAGCAGGGAGATGCTGAGCTATATTGTTGATTCAACGGCGGCCCCGGTAGCTGGTTTATTTTTGGTCTCGACGTGGATTGGGTATGAGGTATCTCAAATCCAATGGGCATTAAGCTCTCTTCAAGAAGATGTTGAAAGAGGAGTCTTAACAACTGCTCCTGGTATCTCATCTTATATGATGTGGCTTAACTCTGTTCCATACCACTTTTACTCTATCCTCGCGATAATACTTGTATTTCTAATAGCATATACACGTAAACATTTTGGACCAATGTTAAATGCTGAGTACCGAGCGATTAGAGAAGGAAAGGTTCTAAGAGATGGAGCTACTCCACTAATGCCAACAGAGGAAGTTCTAGGAGGAGAAGAGTTAGGCAAAAAACGAGTAACATGGCATTTATTCGTGGTATCAACTGTTGTGTTAATATTTGTAGCTATTCTCGGGATGTGGATTACCGGTTCAGCATATTACATCATCGGCCCGGGCTCTGGAGCGGAGAGGGATAGATATATAGTTTTAAGAGAGTTTTGGAAAGTTTCACTCATTGACTCGTTATATAGCGAGACAGTTGATGCTGCCCTGGCTTTACTCTGGGCTTCCGTTGCAGCCTATTTGATTTCCTTGATATGGATACTAGTTACTCGCGTTACTAGCCTCAAGAAGGCTATGAGAGCCACGATCAAGGGTATGTATTTAATGGTGTACGCAAACGCGATATTACTAAATGCTTGGACTATCAAAGACGTTGTAGACGCCCTTGGAACAGCAGACTATGTAGTTGAAGGAGCAAAAGTCCTAGGTATTTCACCGTGGATGGTTCCATTAATTATGTACTCAGTCTCAATGTTTATATCATTTAATACGGGGACGAGCTGGGGAACTTTTGGAATTATGATGCCAATAGCTGTTCCAATGGCGTGGAAACTAGCATTAATGGCTTATCCAGATAACATTTCAATCGCATATATCATAACGTTCGCATCTATCGGAGCAGTATTTGGAGGCGGAATCTTTGGCGATCACTGCTCACCAATAAGTGACACGACTATAATGTCCTCGATGTTTTCGGGGAGTGATCACATAGACCATGTAAAAACACAATTACCATATGCTCTCCTAGCAGGATTAATAGGTATTTTACTATATGCATTATTCGCACTGGGCTTAACATCACCAATAATTCTTCTCATTATTGGAATAGTTTTGTTAATAATATTACATAGAGTTATAAGCAACTATTATGCCAGGAGGATGAATCTACCTGTCCCCGTGCCAGATTACAATATGTGAAATGTTAACTATTTTTCCCACAAAACTTACAATATTTCAAATATTTTTACAGCAAGGGGCTTGGTTCTTCAGTAGAATAGTCTTCACCTCCAGCTACTACTCTCTGGATAGCTGCATATAGATCGTCGAATCCCTCTCCATTTAAGTTTGAAATAGGTATAATATCGAATAAAAGCAATTTCTCTAGCATGTTATAGACCTCGTCTTGGCTCCATATGAGCCATGACTCTTTTTCATTCATTATTTCCATTGACAGGGACGCGGGATCATTGAATAATTCTATGATCTTATTTAATTGAGCTGGCTCGAGTAAATCGATCTTAGTGAGAGCATTGATCATTGGCATCTTCAATCTAACATAAGTTGATGAAGCCAGCAATAGTGCAGAAAACAGATTAGATGGTTGAAGAGCATACATGGAGTCAATAATATAGACGGATACGGCTTTAGCATCTCCCATTATAGCCTTCAAAACAAAAGGCCCTGTCTGCCTAAAAGCAAATAACTCCATTTGACCCGGGGTATCTATTATTACATAATTTGTTTTATAACTCCATATTTCGTCTTTGATATCCTCGATACTAGCCAGGAGCATGTCAATAGATGCTATTAAAGCACCATTTGGTCCCAGCCCGGTCTTTCTCATTAACTCATGTATATTTACATAATCTCGTGCATCTACATCTGGTGAGTATGGTAAATCCTCTACTGCAGGATCAAGATTAACTAGAATGGCGTCTAGTTGATGACTTGTTAAGTATGTGTAGAGCATGCTAGCCAATGATGTCTTTCCACTACCAGCTGTTCCAAGTATGGTGACGAAATATGTAATACCTACCACCAGAGCCTAGCTCCATGTGATTTACCTTGATATTCACCTCTAAAGTTCAACTTATAGCCACAATTAGGGCATAAAAAGTTGTTTTTGAGTCTCCAGTCAGAGATGTAGAATCCCCGTCTCTCAACCACTAGGATACCGCACTTAGGGCAATAAGTATTCTCTAGCTCATGTCCCCATACGTTTCCAATGTATACATGTTTAAGACCTCGCTCCATTGCTTTTCTTGCTAGTTTTTCAAGTGTCTTGACTGGAGTATGAGGAATATCCTGCAGTAGGTAATCCGGGTGGAATCTAAGTAAGTGGAAGGGGGTTTCATCGCCAAGGTTTTCAATTATCCAATCAGCTAATTTTATAATATCGTCCTCTCTATCACCAATTAATGGGACAACTAAATTTGTTATCTCAATCCACACACCTATATTCTTCAACTCCATGATCGTCTCGTATATTGGATCAGGGTTTAAGACACCCATGTATTTTGTATAGAATTCTCTGTTGCCTCCTCCTTTGAAATCTACGGTGGCAGCATCTAGTATGCCTGATAGTTCCTTTACAGCTTCTGGTGTCATATAGCCATTTGTTACAATAGTGTTGAATAGTCCTTTTTTCTTTGCAAGTCTAGCTGTATCATACATAAACTCGTAGAATATAGTGGGCTCATTATACGTGTAACTTATACCATGACTTCCCGTTTTAATAGCTTCCTCAACCACGTCTTCGGGGTCATATAGCTGGCCAAAGACTCTATCCCATCTGCTCTGGCTTAAAACCCAGTTATCACAGAACTTACAATAGAAGTTACAGCCAGCAGTGGATATTGAAAATACGAGAGAACCAGGGTTGAAATGTGATAGAGGTTTTTTTTCTATTGGATCTATGTTTGCAGCTGTTAAAACCCCGTATACAAGTGTATACAACACTCCATTATGATTATATCTTACACCACAAGCACCATAGGCGCTTGGAGCGATAACGCATTTTCTATGGCATAGATTGCACTTTACCTTATTCTCACCAGTAGGTTCCCAAAAATCTCCTTTCTTAACACCAGGTTTGCTTGCATCGAACGGATTAAGCCCATGCATGTTTTCACTCTATATGTTTATTAATAATTATACACCATTATATTCGGATGGGACTCGGAGTTGGCTGTGATAGTGGGTTTTCCTGGGTATTGGTTACCAGCGGAGATCGCTGGTAAAATAGGTGCTGAAGAGGTAAGAGTAACTGAGAGATCTTTCCCGGATGGTGAGTTATACATAAGGCTAGTTGATTATGATAAAATACCCTTAAGAGATGTCATATTGGTATCTACTTTCTTCCCAGAGCAGGACAGGAAAATATGGAAAACCCTATTGATATTAGATGCTATTAGAAACAACAATCCAAAGAGAATAATAGCTGTTAGACCCTATCTAGCGTATTCACGACAAGATAGGATATTTTTACCTGGAGAACCTGTATCAGCATGTGTAGTTGTTAAGATATTAAGGAATCTAGGTGTAAACATACTACTGACAGTTGACGTTCATAGTAATAGAGTACTTGAGTGTTTCGGAGACGGAGGATACAATATCATGGTATCAGATATACTGGTTGAACATGCAATGAAATACGTAGACAATCCAATCATCATAGCCCCTGATAAGGGAGCGCTTGATAGAGTATCACATGCAGCTAGATTACTTAGCTTAGAGCATGATTACCTCGTTAAACAGAGAGATAGGATCACAGGCGAAGTCACATACATGCCTCGTGAAACATGTGTTAAAAATAGAGATGTGGTTATTGTCGATGATATAATAAGCACAGGTGGCACCATAGCAGAGGCTTCTAAGATACTGACAAAACAAGGAGCTAGGAAAATAGTAGTTGTAGCAGCGCATGGATTATTGGCAGAGAACGCTATCAACAAGCTAGAATCAGCTAATGTAAACAGAGTAATACTTGCTGATACTCTGCTATCGAGATATGATCACTCCATGTTAGAGTACGTTGACATATCTGGGAGAATTGTCCGTGAACTGTCAAGGTTTATATGAGGTTTCAACTAATAAATAGAGACATCAATGTATATGATGGATATGAAAACACGAGAGCCCCTTGAAAACGCGAAATTTAAAGTTTACTTTGTACTTAGAGGCGGTAACGAATATCTATCACGGGGGGAGTTAAATGCGCTTATCGAGACATATATGTATGATACCTTATTGAAATGCTTTACTATGACTTGTATATCAAGTATCAATAGTAAAGAAGCATTAAAAATAGCTCAGAGAGCTGCATTCATCAAGGAGGCTGGCTTGTTGAAAACCATTCAACACGTTGACGCAATAGATATAGAGACCCTTATGAAAGAACTGGAATCCAAGATTGTTCATCTATCTATTCAAAAATCAACTATTAGCAAGGAGTTAGCTAAAAGCATCCTTAGAAAGTTAAGTGTTGTAACGGGATCTCAGGGGATCGGCGAGTCTAGAATTATATTTACAGATGGGTATCTCATATTAGGTAAAAAGATATACGTGAAAAAGCAAGAAAAAACAACATGGATAAACATGAATAAACCATTCAGGAGAAGCATTGAAATAACACCTGACATCGCTAGGGTATTAATCAATTTGACAAGGGTAAAAGAGGGGGATCTGCTCATTGATCCATTCGCGGGAACAGGTAGCATTCTTTTAGAAGCATGGTCAATGGGGATAAGAGGTGTGGGCGTAGACATTGATTGGGCAATCGCGGAAGGAATGGCTCGAAACATAAGATTTGCTAACACAAATTCAATTACTGTTCTAGGTGACTCTAGATTCATCGTGTATAGAGAAGTAGATCATGTGGCAACAGATCTTCCCTACGGTAAGGGGGCCAGCACCTACGGAGTTGAGATTAGATCTCTCTACGAGGATTTTATGTCGAGGCTCTCAGAGTATCTCTCTAGAAATGGATACGCTTGTTTCATGATTCCCATATGGCTCGAAGAACACGTTGATGAAGTAATATCACGTTATGGTTTTTACTTAATAGAGCGATACTATGACTATGTTCACGGCTCCTTGATAAGAGTTATAAATGTGGTGCGAAAATGGTGAATGCTAGGATTTATTTTCTCGGAACAGGATCAGCGATGCCTATCTCTAGGTCTCTTCCGTGCATAGCTTTGAAGGTCAACTCTGATATTTACTTGTTTGATCCAGCAGAGGGTTGTCAAGGAAGGATGTTTAAACATGGTTTAAGCCCATTGAAAGTTAAATCAATATTTATAACTCATGCGCACGGTGATCATTACTTGGGTTTACCTGGCTTAATGCAATCAATGACCCTCGCAGCTCGTAGCGAACCATTAAATATAAATGGTCCAAGGCAGGTCATAGAAATGCTTGAATCAATGATCAAAGCAGGTCTAATGAGGCCACTATTTAAGATAAATTATAATATTGTTATTGAAAGTTATACTTATACAGATCAAAAGATATTTGTAAGGGCTTTTCCTGTAGATCACAATATAGAGACATATGGATATCACATAACCATTGGTAAAAAGACTATTTGCTACACGGGAGATACGGCACCATCTCAGAGCACTATAAAGAATTGCCAAGGGGTAGATATTCTAATACACGATGCTACATTCACGACCATATATGAGAATGAAGCACGGGAACAAAAACACTCAACAGCTGCTGATGCTGGGAAAATAGCTAGTAGTGCTAATGTGAAAACTCTAGTTTTGTTTCATATCAGCGCTAGGCATAGAGAGGAAGAAATATATTACGATGCTTATAGGTTTTTCAAAAACATAGTAGTGGCTTCAGATGGACTTGTAATCTATTTATGATCTTGTTCGTATGATCTCTCAATCTCCAATATAAACTCTAATATATCTTTCACCTGGTGGTATGGATATACTGTCATCTCGCCGTTGTGGTCAATCAATACAAGTATAGGTTTTCTAACAACTCTATTTTCAATGCAATCTCGGGCATTTCTCCATATATATTTTAATATTAAACCAACATCGGCTTTGATAGTAACTCCAACTTTATCTGCTTCATTGATTATAAGTGATGGTATATCAACGTGTCTTGTCCCCTCCCTGAGGAGAACTTTAATGGGGGAGGCAACCATGTTGTAAATGAGAATAGTCTTCTTAGCTAATTCGATGTTTCTTAGAGCTCTTTTCTCGATCGAGGCCACGCTCTGATGGGGGATTTTCAAAATATCTGCTATTTTTCTCAAACTATACCTCTTACTTCTAAGTTTCAAGACAGCTATTTGCTTCATTGTTAAAAAACCGTATTTTGAGCCTTTTTTTCTAAGTGGTTTACTAATCTTGCTCACCTTGTTCAAGGTCCATTCTAGGTCTCGCTAGTCAAGTAATTAATTGCTGTCTCGATCTCGGATTTACTTCCTCTTATCTCCACTTTAACTGGTCCAAGAGGGGACTCTCGCTCGCTATCGATCAGTGATATTTTACCGGAGTATGCTGCTTGCTTATGTAGTAGTATTGTCAATGTATCGTTCTCAAAGTATTTATATAGATATGACTTTACAGTTGGTCCTATTTGTTGAATTCTAACTGCATTTCTAAATGGTTCAAGACTACTTATACTACCACGCTTTACTCTTATCACCCTGTATCCCTTTGTATACTCGATTATTTCATAGTCCTCTACATTAACAATTGTTGATAAGGCTTTCTTAACTTTCTCTAGTTCCTCTGTAGGTCTAATCTCGGCTTCAACAATTATCTCTACCATGTTTTTCCACCAGTGATCTGAGTAAGCTAATTGACCTGTTGAGAGCTTCATCTATTGATCCCTCATTAATAATCATGTAATCAGCGAGTGCAATGACATTCCCTAGTCCAAATTTCAATTCCGTTAAATCACGTTTTATAAAATCTTCGTATTTTATTGGATCACCAGGTCTTTTTCTCGCGATTAGTCTCCTAAACCTAGTGTTCGGTGATGCGTGAACAGCTATGATGACTACATTGCCTGTTCTCTTAAAAAACTCTATTTCTCTTATACTACGGACTCCATCGATTACTACGATGTGGTCTTTTTCATGTATCTTCTTATGAGTCCTGATAGCTATTATTTCCTCTCCGTATTCTTCTCGTAGTTTTCTCGATGTCTCCACCATTAGATCAGGTGATATTGTTCCATATCTTCTCATTGTCTCCTCTCTGACTACGTCACCCATAGAGTAGACTGGCAAGGAGAGCTTTTTAGCAGCTTCGATCACGATGCTCTTACCCGATCCTGGCATCCCTGCTACGACAATATAAAGTCTCTTCATGGTTGCACCTATAGATACCTTTGACATCTCTTTGAATAATGATATGAGTTCAAGATATATATTGCTCTATAATAATTGGATTTGATAACGGTGTTGGGTATTGAGTGATCTTATAAGAACATTTATCGCTGTAGAGATAGAGAGTAGTGATGTACTGAAGAAGCTAATACAATCTAGAGATTTTCTCGTATCTACGGGAGCTGATATTAAACCAGTTGAAGATGAAAACATACATTTAACACTGAGATTCATTGGTGAGATACCTGTGGGAATTGTCAAAGCATTATGTAATGAGATAACTAATTTGAAGTTTGAGAGGTTTAGAATTCATATCAAAGGTATTGGTGTATTTCCATCCTTAAATAGACCAAGAGTAATATGGGCAGGCATCGAGGAGGGATCGAATAAAGTAATTGATCTACACACACAGATTGAAAGAATAATTAGAAAGCTAGGTATTCCAACAGATAGAGAAGAATTTACACCACATGTAACGATAGCTAGGGTTAAGGGTGTAAGAGGATTGGAAAGCTTGATAAAGGCATTAAGTCAATTGACTAACACCGACTTTGGATACTCAGATGTTACGAGAGTATATATTAAAAAAAGTGTTTTGACACCGAGTGGTCCAATTTACAGTAACATATGCCAGGTTGATCTTTTATAAACTCGTGGTTGAGATGAGCAGGCTTACAAAGCTAGAGGAGGAGGTTCTGGAGAAAATTAAGCCAAAGCCACACGAATATAAAATAGTGCTCGAGGCATATGAAATTCTAAGAAATGAGCTAGATCGAGTACTACGACGCTATGGTGTGGAGGGAGAAATCACGCTCCAAGGAAGTATCGCACATGATACTTGGTTAGCTGGAGATAGAGATATTGACATCTTTGTATTATATCCGGAAAACTGGAGCAGGGGGGATCTAGAAGATAAAGGGTTCAATATTATACTGGAAGCTGCTCGAATTATAGGTAACTACGAGACAAGGTATGCAGAGCACCCCTATGTAAGGGTAAAAGTAGGTGAAGTGCTTGCAGATATTGTCCCTGCTTTGAAAATAAGAGACCCTAGATCTATTAAAACCGCTGTAGATAGAACACCATTTCACACCATGTATGTTAATAGTAAGCTAAATAGTGAATTAAGGGATCACGTTAGATTATTGAAAAAATTCATGAAAGGTATTGGAGTGTATGGAGCGGAGATAAAGACAAGAGGATTTAGTGGGTACGTAGCCGAATTGCTAGTTATTACTTATGGGGGCTTCAGGGAAGTACTTGAAGCAGCATCAACGTGGAAACAAAATGTTTTCATAAATAGTCTAGGTCCGCGATTAACCGAGGATTTCAAGGAATTGCTTAAGTCCAGATACCCTGATTCATGTATTTATTTGCCAGATCCTGTTGATCCCTTGAGAAATGTGACAGCAAGTGTAAGCTTGAAGAGTCTCTTTACGTTTATTTTGGCATCAAAATGCTATCTTAAAAACAGTAGCGAAGTGTTTTTTGAAGAAAGAGTTGAGGCTAATAAGGAGGCGTTGATTAGATCACTGGAAAATAGATGCATAGTGTTCATAGAATATTACTTGGAAAAGGAATTACCCCCAGATGTGTTGTGGGGTGAGGCTTGGAGAACAGCACATACTCTGTCAAAGATAATTAAACAACTCGATGTGAATCTCATAGATTACTCAGCGTGGACTAACGAGAGAGACGTAATTGTGATAGCTATTGAGCTCGATCATTGCCAACTGAGTGGATTCAAACTATTTACAGGTCCATGTATAGGAGATAGCGATGAAAGACTATATCGGTTTATAGTTAAACACATTGGTAGAGGTCTTGGTCCATGGATTGATCAAAAAGGATGCCTAGATTCATTAGATCCCCGAAAGGAATTAAGCATTGCAAGCGTGCTCGGGAATAAGTGGATGGATTACACAGTCTCTTCTCATCTCAGAGTTGTAAAGCCAGTCATCGAATATGCTACTGCTTATACAGTGAACAAGTTAATCGAGATAGGTGCTAATAAATGGCTTCAGGGTTTCGTATTGAAAACTCCGAACTGGATGGAGAAGTGCATTTCCTCTTGAATATAGATCCCTTTATTAGAAAAGCCTTATGCTATCCATTGAATACATGCAAGGACATCGAGAGGAGAGTAAATGCTCTATTAGATGATGGCTTTATTTATTTATTAGAAACTGGTGTTAAAGTCCCAGGTTTAAGAGCTTTAGGAAAGGGGTATTCTTCTCTTGTTGTGGTTGCAAATAACGTAAGGTATGGTATTGGGGCGTTAAAGGTTCTAAGAGTAGACTCTAAGAGAGATAGCTTACTTAAAGAAGCATTGTTATTGAAAGCTATTCAAGATCTCAGTATATCTCCGAAATTGATGTTGTTTAGGGATTTCTATGTTTTCTATGAATTACAATCACCATTAAAATGCAAACCATACGTGGAGATCCTCGCTAGGTTGATTCTAAATAGAAGTATATTGGATTTGAAGAGATCATTATTAAATACTTTTAAATCGTTATACGATCTTGATGTCAAGAAAATCGATCACACAGAACTAAATAGAATTAATGGTCATGTATTATACTGTGACGGCTTCATAAAGATAATGGATTGGGAGAGTGCTAGATTCACGGAGAAGCCAGGTAATCTGACTTCATTCATATCTTTTCTTTTGTATAGGTTTAGACTATCCAGTGAGCTAAGAGAGCTATTACAGCTAAGGATAATAAAAATCTTAGAAGCTCTGCGAGAATACAAAGAAAGCTATTCGTTGAAGTCTTTTAATAAATTAAAAGAAGCTATGTCTCTACAAGACGTGAACTAGTCCTTTGGGGTGCAGTAAGGCTCTCGGGTAATGGAGATATAACAGGTTTGATATATATGTAATCTCTGAAATGCTTTCTCGGTGTTTCAAGGACTTTTTTACAAGATGGGCAAATATAGCCAACTAGTTTAATAACTTCCTCAGGTGTAAGCACTCCTATATAGTTCTGCCCAACTCCTTTGAACTCATATAGGATGTGTCCACATATACCACATCTATATCTAACTGGCACTTTGCAAACACCATTTTTTGCCAATCTTGAATAAAAATATACAGTTTTCTAAAACTAGAAGGTATATAATATATTGATGTAAACAATTTTAACTTTAGAAGTATATTCACTTTGTAATACAAGATATTTTACACTAATTGATAAAGAGTTATAGAGCACACTCTTTTAATAAGCCAGAGAGATGGGTGAAAGTATCGGTATCGAGGAGAGTATTTACCTTTATAA
>JAWAPI010000018.1:0-17728 GCA_038894495.1 Desulfurococcaceae archaeon | reverse complement strand
GGTTGGAGCCCTAGGTTCGTGAAGTGCGAAAAATGTGGATTCACTCACGACAGAGACGTGATCGGAGCATGGAACATAGCTCTAAAACTAGATGTGAGTCCTGTGCCGTTGGGCTCGAAGGGTGCCCATGACCCCTCTGTGGAGTGGTCGGTGACCACGGTGAACCAGAGGCAGGAGGCACAACCCGCCCTAGAAAAACCTACAAAAACCTAGAGCGGGAAACGGTTAAGAAGATATGCAAGGACTTTGAACAGCTCCGAGATATGCTTAATTTAGGTAACTATGTAGATGGTCTTATAACGGATAGTATCAAAGATCTTATAAATACATTGGAGAGAACTATAGCTGATACAGCTTTACATGATAAAAAACAGTTAACTATATTGGTTTTTCAAGGCTCTCCTCGTCGCTATGATCTCCGTTCCACATATGTCGCTGAGAATAACTTGACCTATTTCAACGGGTGCTTCAATCTCGATATCTGCAAGCTTCTCTACTATTTGCCATATACAGTCTTTGGGAACAGGTTTACGCGTAATAACCGATACTATTGGATAGTTGCTATTTCTAACCCTGACGACTGACATAACATATCTAGCTGGATTTGTTATCTCTCTTTTCGCGAATTCAACCCCTCTTGGACACATCGCTCCATCAACGCTTATGGAACTATCTTTAGTGGTAACTCTTAGTGAACAACTAGCTGGACAAATAATACATGTTAACTCTTTCTCCATGCCCACTATGAACTCACCTCGAGTGTCATGAATTTTGCTTCATTAGGTAACTTTGAGAAATCCTCTTTTCTCAGTCTTAATCTAATCATCTCTGCGGGTCTAACTCCGTAACTAAATAACCTATATCTTATCTCTGGAATAGAAATGTAGACTTTTTTCATTGGTTTCACTACTCGAGAATACAATACAACTCCTTGTTCACCACTCACAAAGTGTGGAACAACAAACCTGATGTTTTTACCGGGAACAATACGCTTAAACCTCTTTGTAGGGATCCCATGCTGCTCTATAAATAGCTTTGCACCGAGAGCTGCTAGCTCTCCTTGTTCAACTGCATAATCAACTAGGTCATTTATTAACAAGGCATTTCCAGCTACAAATATTCCTGGGATACTCGTCTCTAAATACTCATTTACTACAGGACCTCCTGTTACCGGATCTATTATAACGCCTAGATCTACAAGGAGATCTACATTAGGTCTTAGTCCAGCTGATATCACAACAGTGTCGCACGGTATTTCAAAGTCCGTGTCCTTTTCTGGCTCGAGACTCTCGTTTACTCGAGCAACAATGACCTTTTCAACTCTAGATTTACCTTCTACTCGTAGAACTACATGACTAAGCAATAGTGGTATATTGAAATCTACTAGGCATTGCATGACATTTCTCATTAAACCTCCTGGGTATGGAAGAATCTCCACCACTGCTTTCACCCTAGCCCCTTCTAAAGCAAATCTTCGAGCCATTATTAGTCCTACATCCCCGGATCCCACGATTACTATCTCTTTTCCAGGGATTACACCATAAATATCCATTAGAGTCTGCGCCTCGCCAGCTGTGTATACTCCATCTGGTCTATTTCCATTTATACCTATTTCGAACTGGTGTCTTTCCCGTGCTCCACCTGCGTATATAATTGCCTTAGCATGGATATTTATCACTCCTTTTGGCGTTATAATAGTTACAATTTTATCGTTCATGTCTCTATACTTTATACTATACACATAGGAGTTTAACATGTACTCCGTGTTAGATTTTTCAAGTTCGTCTATAAATCTACTAATGAACTCCGGGCCTGTAAGGTCTTCTTTAAAGTAGTGAATACCAAAACCAGGGTGCACACATTGAAGAGGGATACCTCCTAGTATATCTCGATTCTCAACTACTATGGTTTTCAACCCAAGCTTGGTGGATTTAACACCAGCTGCTATACCTGCTGGACCACCGCCTATTATTACTACATCATAATAAGTCTCCATCATATCTCCTCACTCTTAGCACTAGGTTTTCGAAGTAGAACCTTTATATCACCAATACCATACGGTGCTTTCTTAACTATGATATCTTGAAGAGGTTTGTTTAGTATTTGCGAGAGTGAATGAGCAACTCTCCAACGACAAAATGCGCCTTGACACCTCCCAAAGCCCACGTATACCCTGAATTTCAACCCATCGAGTGTAATTGTCTTAACACCAATCTTCCTCATCCTATTCACAGCTTCTATTATCTCTGCTTTTGAAACCATCTTACAGTAGCATACGATTTCCCCATAACTCGGATTTCTAGCGATTAGGTTATCCAGTTCATTTAAATCCGTATTTCTAACTCTTTTGATATCTTCCCTGAAAGGATTCCAATTTTGTTTTCTACGTAATTTTAAATCATATGTTTCCTCGATGAGTTTCAAAACATACTCCGCTATAGCCGGTGCAGCTGTGAGTCCAGGTGATCTTATACCTGCCACGTTGATAAATCCCCATGGGTCGCTATACGCTTTTATAAGCCAATTCCCACCAGGAGGCTCTGCTCTTAGACCTGAAAATGTCCTAATTACACTGGATCTGGGAGGAGGATTATCGATAATCTTAATTGCTTCACGATATAGATATTCAAGCCCGTCACGAGTTGTCGAAAGATCCTCCTTAGATTCTTGCGGGAGATCCTCAGCTGTTGGTCCAATCATTAGATTACCATGAACTGTTGATAGCACGTATACTCCCTTCGTTAATGGTGTTGGAACACTGTGTAGTATCTTTAAAGGTTTTACATTGACTTTTTCATCGAATAGCATATATTGACCCCTCCTAGGCCTGATCTTAAAGTCAAGTTCAACTCCTGCGGTATGCGATATTATATCAGCATAGAGACCCGCGGCATTGATCACTATGTCGGCCTCGATAAAACCCTTATTTGTCTCAACACCAATTACCTCACCGTTTATTGTCTTCACACGAGTGACCATGGTTTCCGTGTGTAGTTTAACACCGTTCTCGACGGTGTTTTCAATGATTGCAATCACGGCTTCAAAAGGTGATATAATACCAGCGGATGGCGCGTATATGGCGCCTTTTACATGTCGACTTAGACATGGCTCAATACATCTCAACTCTCTCTCATCATCCACAAGTCTAACTCCAGGAACATTGTTCATCGTAGCTAGATCTAAGTATATCATCGACCTCTTCTCTTCCTCGTCATTTGTATATACCATTAACTCCCCAGGCCACTTGACTGGAATGGATAATTCTTTTGTCCAATCACGCCAGATGATATTTCCCCTTACACATAGTGAAGCTCTTAGTGGATGAACATGGGGATCTTCCTCGTGACCTGGGTGAATTATACCTGTATTTCCCTTGCTCGATCCCCAGCCTACATCTGGTTCCTTATCTATGATAGTTACTTCGAAGTTCTCGAACATACTTAGAACTCTAGCTATTGATGCACCTATAATTCCAGCACCAATAACTACCACTCTATGTCTCACTGTCGACACCTCAGGTGAGAAATCCGCGATCAAGTAATTAAATGGAATATCCATATGCCCATGGGACTTCGCGAGCCCATCCCAGTGCTCTCTTAACAGCAGCTCTCCACCCTGTATATAATCTCTCCCTTGTATTTGAATCCATTCTGGGTGTGAACTCCTTCTCGATTCTCCATTTCTTCTTTATCTCATCTAGGCTCCTCCATAGACCAATTGCTAATCCAGCTAAGTAGGAAACCCCTAAAGATGTTGTTTCATATACAACTGGTCTTATAACCTTGACACCAAGTATATCAGCTTGGAACTGCATTAGGAAATCGCTTCGGGAGGCTCCTCCATCAGCTTTTAAAATAGATATATCTATACCTATATCAGCTTTCATAGCCTCAACTACGTCGCGAGTTAAATATGCAATTGCCTCCAAGGTAGCTCTAGCTATGTGTTTTCTCTCAGTACCACGTGTTATCCCTATGATTAATCCTCTTGCATATTGATCCCAGTAGGGTGCACCGAGACCCGTAAAAGCAGGCACAAAGTAAACACCGCCTGTATCTTGAGTTGACTCAGCTAATGGATTAACCTCCCCTGATACCTCTATGATTTTCAAACCATCTCGTAACCACTGTATTGCAGCACCAGTTATGAATATACTACCTTCGAGTGCGTATTTGGCTTTTCGCTCCTCTAGCGAGTAATAAATCGTTGTCAGTAAGTTATATCTAGATAATGATGGCTTATCACCTATATTTAAAAGAACAAAATTACCTGTTCCATAGGTGCATTTAATATCTCCCTCTTCAAAACCTACTTGCCCGAATAGAGCAGCCTGCTGATCCCCGGCCGTTGCAGTAACAGGTATATTAGCTCCATTCATCTGCTCCTGTATCTGGGGGCCTATGTATCCATATATTTTACTATCAGAGGAAGGCCTTGGGAGAGGCAGTATCTCAGATGGAATTTTACCCTGTATATCTAGGAGATCCTCGTCCCATTCTAGCTTATATATGTTAAATAGCATCGTTCTAGATGCATTTGAATAATCCGTTATATGGGCCCCTCCTTTATCCGGTGTTTGAACATCTCTTGAACCACGTGTTAGGTTCCAGATTATCCATGTATCAATAGTTCCTGCTAATAAATCTCCTCTTCTTGCTTTTTCTCTTATATTCGGGATATTCTCGAGCATCCACCATATTTTCGTGCTTGAGAAATAACAATCTGGAACTAAGCCTGTTCTCTCCCGTATTGTATCGAAGTAATGCTCGCGTAAATAATCAACCTCTCTAGCGGTCCTACGATCTTGCCATACAATTGCATTATATACGGGAAGACCTGTTCTCCAGTCCCAGATAACAACCGTCTCACGCTGGTTTGTAACACCAATGGAAACTATCCTACGTGGGTTTATACCTGATTTCTTCAGGGCTTCACGCATACATGCTTTAGTATTCTCCCATATTTCAATAGGATCCTGCTCTACCCAGCCTGGTTTAGGATATATCTGGCGATGCTCAAGATATGCCCATCCTTCCCTCACGGGTACTCCATCTTGATCTACTATCATTACACGGGTTCCAGTCGTGCCTTGATCTACAACCAGCACAAATTCGTTATCCACGAGTAAAACCCCCCGTTGTTTATAGTATAGATAATAAACCCCTTGAAGTAAATAAGGATTTACTATAAGGTCACTATACAATAAAACAACATCACCTTTGATAAGTAAAGTCAAGGTATTAGAAAAATACTATCATTAACGTATTCAACGAAACAGAAATATATTTAATCTCTATGGTTTATTCCTGTAGAAAGGTGTCTTCATTGAAATTTAACAAGGATTTCTTCTTTGGATTTAGCGAGGCGGGTTTTCAATTCGAGATGGGTTTACCTGGATTAGAAGACCCCAACACGGATTGGTGGCAATGGGTTCACTCAGCTGAAAACATAGCTTCAGGGATTGTCAGCGGTGATTTACCTGAAAATGGACCTGGGTATCTAGGACTCTTCAGAGAAGACCATGAAATCGCATCAAAGCTTGGTGCGAGTGTTCTCAGAATAGGGATCGAGTGGAGTAGGCTATTTCCTGTATCAACGAGAGATATCCATGTAGATGTTGAGAGAGATGAAACAAGTATAATAACCAGAGTTGAAATCCGTGAGAGCGCATTAAATGAATTAATAACAAGAATTAATAAAAAAGCCTTGGAGTCTTACAGGTCTCTGTTGAAAGACTGGGTAAATAGAGGAGGAAAAATTATTCTAAATCTAAATCACTTTACCCTCCCCTTATGGTTACATAATCCTATAGAGGTAAGATATAGAGGCATTGATAGAGCTCCCGCTGGATGGCTAAGCGAAGAGGTGATAATTGAGTTTGCAAAATATGCCTACGTTGTCTCACATTTATTTTCTGACCTTGTTGATTCATGGAGCACGATTAATGAACCAAACGTTATCGCACTAATGGGCTATTTATTCATCAACTCAGGATTCCCTCCTAGTATACCTAGCATGAGTTACGCAATGCTAGCTTTAAGGAACATGACTATAGCTCACGCCCGCGCATATGATATTCTCAAGGAGACAACCAGGAAACCCGTAGGTGCAATAATAAACTTCATGTGGATTGAGCCTTTAAATCCAGAAAGAGAGGAGGAGAAGACCATTGCATCACAATTATCATTTTTCTACAACCACATCTTCATAGACACGGTAACAAGCGGGGTCAGCCCCATAGTAGAATCTAGCTCCCTGAGAAATAGGCTTGACTGGATAGGTGTCAACTACTACACTAGAATGATCGTCACAGGGGAAATTAACAAATGGAAACCAGTGCCAGGTTACGGCTATTTATGCCAGCCAAGAAGTATAAGCAAGGATATGCGTCCTTGTAGTGATTTTGGATGGGAGATGTATCCCGAAGGGTTAGAGAAAACGCTTATATCGATATATGAGAGATATCGTAAGCCAATCATAATTACTGAAAATGGAATAGCAGACGAATACGACTATTTAAGACCTAGATTTATACTTGAACACCTAGCTAGCACTTGGAAAGCGCTTAGTCAAGGAGTCGATGTAAAAGGTTATCTCCACTGGTCTCTTGTAGACAACTATGAATGGGCTAAGGGTTATTCAATGAGATTCGGCTTAGTAAAAATAGACTTAGAGACTAAGAAGAGACGGCTACGTCCCAGCGCGTTATTATTCAAGGAAATATCAACAAGAAAAGAAATACCCGAAGAACTACAATATATATAGTCCGCTACGCAGAGCCCATAGAGATGATCGAGTTGATATTAATTAGCAAAGCAAATATACTGGTCTCTATTAATAAGGTTATTGTAAAAACCATCTCAAAACAAGTAGTGTTTGATCTACCTAACCAGGAATTTATAGAGGAACTCAGAGGATCTAATAATAACTGCGATCTGAGATTATTTAATAAGAGAGAAAATGAACAAGTCTTGATCGGAGTAGAGATATCTTGCGATCAACTCCTCGACATTATCCCAGCTCAATTTGAGTTACATATCCGACCTAGTAACGGTGATATCCTAAGTTTCACAAATTTAAATGTATTCAGAGATATATATGAAACCGCGATGAGATACTATAATAGCATAGCCATAGAGGAAACCCCGAGCACCCCTCCCCCACCAAATGAGATCAACTATCCATCTGGGAAGGACCTTGGCGAAATCGACATCATAAAACACTATATGTCAATACCACCATGGCTATATCCAATACATAGTAATTCCGTAGAGGACATACCGCCTAACACCTTCTTAGTTATTTATAGAATCAGAGATACCTATCTCGCATTGATGTCATTATCCGATAAGCTAATCTCATACATTGGAAAAGGCTCTAGGGTAACATTGTTCTCTGGAAAGGGTTCAAATAGTGTACCAGCAACATGGACCCTAATTGTAAGTATAGGGGATAATCCATATGTATTAGTTGAAAAACTTGTGAAATCAGCGAGTAAATATTTGAATTACAAGCATCGTTTAGCAAAACCCAAGCCCCTTACATTAAACAAGCTTGGCTGGTGTTCATGGAATGCGTTGAACATCAAGGATCTAACAGAGGAAAACATAGTTGATATTATAAAAAACATTCATGAAAGAAATATAAAGATCTCATACGTGATAATAGATGATGGTTGGCAACTCGAAGAGATGCATAGACTTACAATAAATGGCCTAGATATCGAGCTAAGAGTCATTAGCGATATATACCCAGACCCTCGAAAAATCAATGATATTAAATCCTTAGTATCAAGACTACGTGAAATAAGCGTAGAAGATGTAGGGTTATGGCATACCATTAATCTACACTGGGGTGGTATATCATATAATTTAGCCAGAAGGCTGGGGATTTCAATAAAGGAAACACCAATCGGATACATCCCTACAGACAAAGATAACTGGGAAAAACTATACATGGTTTTTTACGGTATTCTCAGAGAAGCTGGATTTAGTTTTGTTAAAGTCGATAATCAATGGGTTAGCGAGATATATTCGTTGGGAGAGAAGTTCTCGGGAGAATCAAGCAAGCTTCTACAGGATATTTTGCAGAAATCAGCGAGTGTCTCGGGGTTAGAAATATTAAATTGCATGTCCACAACTCCAGGTAATTTGTTTAATTACTGGAGTAGCAACTTGACACGTACAACAATAGATTATGTCCCATTCTGGAAGCTAGGGGCAAAGTTACATAATTTATTCTGTGTATACAATAATCTCGCCTTATCAGAGTTTACGTATCCAGATTGTGACATGTTCATATCATACGATCCAAATGCAATTATTCACCTAATTTTCAGGATCCTTAGCGGTGGACCACTTTATATAACTGATAGAGAGATCGAAAAAACTAATGTGTCCTTGCTCAAGAGAGTAGTATTACCAAATGGCGAGATAGTGAGACCAGATAATCCAGCTAAGCCTACTCTAGATATCCTATTCCATAACCCATACAATGAGAAAAAACTATTAAAAGCATATACAAAGGTCAAGGACTCCATTGTTATAGGTATTGGAAATATCCATAGAAGAGGTGAAAAGATAAGGGACTATGTTTCATTAAAATATACAGATCACAAACCAATTAGTAATAAATATCTTTTACACAGGGTATTAACAAATGAAACCATACTACTAGATAATCCACTTGACGAGATTAATATTGAGCTAGACGAACTCGAAGCAGATATTCTTATATTTACCCCTGTAATAGATGAGACCGGAATAGTTGGATTGATAAATTATATTCTACCACCTTACCCGGTTTCATTTGAAAACAACGAGGAGGTCTGTGTAAATGCTCCTGGAACACTTAAATTCCTCAAGCAAAATGAAATATTTACTGTTGATGTAAGCGAAGACCGCTGTATCTTGTTATGATCAAGGTGACAACATGCACAGGCATGGGACCATTGTTATATTATTAATGATCTTTAGCTTGACGATGTTATGGGCTGATCAAAACCTTATCCCTCCAATGCTGAATAGACTATTCATAGAGGGTATGATCCCGGGTGAGAAAGAAGAGATCCAATTTCTCTACGCGGGATTACTAGGCACCATTCCCACAATATCTGGAATACTAACAACATTTATATGGGGATATCTAGCAGATAAATCCAGTCGTAGAAAACTGTTTGCAACGGCTGTTCTATTAGGTGAAATTCCATGCTTTCTCACCGCGTTTGCCAGGAATTATTGGGAGATGCTTGCCCTTAGGGCATTAACCGGAATAGGTATAAATGGGTCTGCACCTATCGCTAGAGCTATTATAGCTGATATATACCCACCAGAGAAGAGAGGAAAAGGCTATGCAATCTATAATTTTAGCACAGGATTCGGTGTATTGATTGGAATGCTAATGGCTGGATTTGTAATTGCAATGGGTAAAAGCTGGAGAATCCCCTTTATAATAGCCGCTGTGCCAAACTTTATTTTGATACCACTATTCCTAGTAAGTGTCAAAGAGATTAAAGTTGGCTATGCAGAACCCGAATTAAAGCAATTATATGACATGGGGTTGGAATACAAATTTAGAATTAATCTTAGGGAGTTCTTCATTGCGATAGCTACTACTCCAACACTTGTTTTTATTTATCTCCAAGGTATACCAGGAACATTTCCATGGGGGGCCATCCCATTCTGGGCTCCAACCTACTTCCAGAGAAAATGGGGTGTAGATGAGGCCATAGCAACTACAATTGTATTTGCAGCTGGGCTTGGAATGATGTTCGGATACTTCATTGCTGGGATATTATCAGATAAGTTGCTAAAGAAAGGCTATGTAAACGCGAGACTAACAATACCATTTATTGGCATACTACTTGGAACATCAACAGTGTATATGTTATTAAGCTATCCATATCCATATGGATCCACAAATGCTAGTACATTAATACCAGTTATAGCACTAGGTGTTCTTGGTATGATATTTGTCACTTTCGCTGCTCCAAACGTTCCAGCAATACTTAGCGAAACATCATTTCCAGAACATAGAGGTACATTATTCGGAGTATTCAACATCACTGATAACATAGGCTCAGCCATAGGGCCAACCCTAGCGGGACTCGTAATCTCATGGTATCTTGCCAGGGGATATAGTGAGCCAGAAGCTATGCACTGGGGACTTGTAGCTATAAGTCTACTCTGGATACCGTGCGCGCTGCTCTGGATACCTGCCTTTAGAACATATAAAAGAGATAAGGAGAAATTGCGTAAGATCCTGAGTGAAAGAGCGTCTAGTCTTGCTAAGAAATAATTATTTTTTAACTATCGACACGAACTCCTTCTTCTACATCGACTAACCAGGCTCCTTTACTTATCTCTCTCACTTCCTCGATAACCCTGTTACCAATTTCATAGCTATCAACTATTGCTAGTAAAGCTCCTCCAAGTCCAGCACCTGATATTTTTACACCCAGAGAACCTGCATCGATTGCCTTTCTTCTTATCTCTTCTAATTCAGGTAGACTAACGTCATATAGATCTCTTAGAAGAACATGCTGGTAGTTAACTATTCCAGATAACGCTACAAGCGCTCTATTATTGGTTCTAGATGCTTCATTTAGACACAATGGGCACTCCTTAATCAGGAACTCTTCTATTACGTGTATGTTTTCAAATGATGGCTTTTCTAGTAGATTTAAGGCAAGAACTGTTGAATAATGCATTTTCAACGTAAACGCTATTCTCTTTTTTGATACCGTGCTTATACTATCTAGGAATGGGGCTATCTCGTCGTAGTTTATCTCATTCCAGCGTGTCCTGTATATGTCTTCGTGCAAAAGCTCCTTAATACGACGTGGTATTTTATCACTAAAAAGGAGTTCTCTAATTCCATCCATTAGTTCCTTGATTCTAACTGGATGTATCATTCCCGTGGAGTGTTTAATACCTGAATTAATAGCTACTAGTTTAAACCATGTATCTCGATATGTTTTGGTTTTGAATGGTGGCCGTGTCTCTATAAGTGTAATCCCACCCATTGCTGAGCCATATTGATCAAGTCTACCGCATGGTATACCCATTACATCATGCTCGCTAATGTATGCCAACTCTGCTATTTCACTTTGAGTCAACTCTATACCATGGATCTCTGCTAAAGCTTTTATAGCAGAGACCTGAAGAGCTGCGCTACTTGCAAGCCCTGATCCGATTGGTATTTCGCTATATATAAGCATATGAAATCCTCCGACCCCTATGCCCCTATCCCTTAGGGTCTTTACAACTGATCTGATGTAATCTCCAAACCAGCCGTTACCCATAAGGGTAGTGTGTTCAGGGTCAAATCTATCAACACATTCCATACTCTCCTTACATAGGTTAACAGAGTAGACAGTAGATTCTGAATCACTCTTTGAAACAGCTATGTAGATCCTCTTATTAATCGCAATCGAAACAACAGGTAATCCCTTATAGTCCTGGTGTGTATTTAGAAAATCCAATCTACCAGGAGCAGAGGTGACTAGCTCAGGGTCTCTGTGATATATCTTCCGAAACTCTTCTTTTACAATATTGGAAGCTTTCACCTTAACCACACTCGCCTAGAACATCTCCTAAATAGGAGACTGATTCACGGCATATAGATTTTATTTCATCAGCTCTCTCTTCTGGGACTCCATCATATGTAAAAACCCAGTATCCCCATTCTATACCAGCTGCGTACTTTAGTTTTTCTCTATCTCTGTATGGTTGGTAGAACTCTACATGAAAATGATACTCGTATTGTCCCTTTACTGGATGATCATGAAATGCCATGATATATGGAGCATCCCTTGCTAGCCATACATTATAAATCTTGGTAACCACGCGGATAATATCTGCTAAACAAGTCAACTCGTATCCACTTAGTTCAAGTAAAGACTTGACATGTCTAATAGGGTATAAGTGTATCTCGTAAGGCCACATAGCATAATAAGGTAGAATCGCCACGAAGTGCTTATTACGATAAATAACTCTTCTACCTTTCTCTAACTCATGCCTAACTATGTCACATAGCATACATGAACCATACCTCTCTCTGTATTCTTGTAAGGAGTCTATTTCACTGGTAATTCTATGTGGTATAAATGGCAAGGCATAGATCTGTGAATGAGGATGAGTGAGTGAAACCCCTATCTCCTTTCCTTTGTTTCTAAAGACAGCTACATACTCTATGTGAGGTATTCTTGATAGTTTTTCCACCCTTGTTTTAAAGACATCAATAACTTTTTTCATGTGCTCTATGCTTAGATCACAGAGATCTCCTTCATGTTGCGGGGTTTCTACAACTACTTCTGCTACTCCACGTGCTTCGATTGCCTTGTATAAATGAAAACCTGTCTCCATGAATGGCCCTGGCTGTGGTGTAAGAGCTGGGTATCTATTCGGTAATACGACAACATCCCATTTCTCCAAGTCTTTAAGCTCGGGAGCGCCTGGGCAAAATGGACACTTCACTTGTTTATCTTTTTCATTGGGTCTCCATGGCCGCTTAACTCTATGAGCCGCTACAATTATCCATTGTTTAATAAGCGGATTCCATCTAATTTCATGCATCATGGACTCCTCTAGACCCGACTCTCCAAGTATAGAATCAACTAGTGTACCTTAATTAGCGAGCATCGAATAATTTTTATTGATTAAAATCACTCGTAATGATATCTTTAGTAAAAATACTTAATCTAATTAATAGAGCTCGATCTACATACAATTTAACTATTAATCTTATATAAAACATATTCCATAATAGACGTAGCTAGGTGTAAATATTAATCCTAGGATTTTCTTCTATATAGAGTTCCACGTGTTTTCAAACCTTCAATAAGAAATAATAAGAAAGCGGTAGTAGAGATCATTAATAATAAAAATCTCTCAGTGGAGAACTCCATTATGAGTAAGATAGTTGAAGCAATTGTAGACCCTGCAAAGAAGGCTGCATAAATCAATAACCTTGGTATAAGTTTATACCCTAGTACTATGAAACCCCATGGAGGATTTATTTTCTTAGCCACATATCCCTCTAGGGTTTTAACAATAAGACGTTTTGCTTCTAGTTTTTTCAAATTATAATGAACAGTGCTAACTGGGATATTTAGATCTCTTGAAATATCGCGGACGCCTTTGGGTCTTCCTTGATCAACTAGGTATAAATATATCGTTTTCTCGGTTTCCGTTAGATCTTTACTAGACAACTGTTCCAGCCATGATTACTACTTATCAATAGTTCTATTTAAGATTGATTTCACTGAGTATCTGTGTTCAACATGTTGAAAACAATGTTCAATAGTTTGAGATTTCAGGGCTTCTCTATTGATAATTAAGAGGTGAGAACATGAATGGATTTAGTAAAATCTTTGGAATACTACTTGTATTATCATTGGTGCTTGGGGTTTTCATAATATTAACACCATTCATGACGAGAACGCCTATTCAAGTGAAAAAAACTTCAACCCAGGTAACAATAGAGTTGGAGGAGTCGCCAGGGGAGGAGCCAGTAGGAAACTCAATCATATATAATGAACTAGTCTCTCAAATAGCGAGATATGCAAAGTTATTAGCAAAGATACATGGCGCGTTTAGTAGAGTTTTACCACCTAATACTGCTATGCCAGTGGAAGTTATGCAACCAGTTCAGCAATATTCAAAAACCAATGTACAGGTCTATGGGATTGATGAACAAGACGTGGTAAAAACAGATGGCAGGGCAATATATCTATGTAAAGGTCCTGAAATAATTGTAGTAGATGTATATAATAGCACTATAGCTAGTAGGATAAGAATTCCCATGAGTTTTACATGTAATGGATTATATGTAGATAGTCACTTATTAATTACCTTGCTATCGGAACAATACTTTACAGATATACCTAGAACTTTGATATATGTTTTCAACGTAGAGAACATATACAATCCAGTTGTGCTTGCAAATTTCTCTATAGATGGAATTCTCCGGGGAAGCAGATTAAAATGGCCATATCTATATGTTGTGACTCAACAACAAGCTTATAATACCATGTATACAGAAAACAACGAAGTTTATGTAAAAGTCTATATACCAAGGATCAATGGGGTACTTGTAAAACCAGAGTATATTGAGGAGTCAGAATACCCGCCTAAAAACTACATTGTAGTATTTTCACTTGATCTTAAAGAGTTAAGTTGGAATAGCATAACGGTATTGATGAACAACGTTGAAAGAATTTACATGTCTCACAATAGGCTGTATATCGTAGGGTCAATTGAACCCATGTACATGGCTTTAAGGAAAATAATAGACCAGGTTTCATCAACAGACATCTTGCCTCATGGTGTTCTGGAAAGAATTAACAACTATGTATCAAAGGGAGACTATACAAGTGCTTACGAGGCACTCCATGAATACCTAGAAAGCCTAAGTAACGAGGAATTAACGCATATTATTGAAAAAATCAATAACTTAGTAGTGAGAATAAATGATAAGACAATAATAGCAGTCCTAGAGATTAATGGGCTTCACCTTGAGCTAAAAGGATCTATCGAAATAAGAGGACTTATACTGGATCAGTTTGCAATAGAGGAATTCAAAATAAACGGCGTAGATTACCTTGTCGCAGCAACAACAACTAATGAGTATAGAATACAATTGGTTTATTATAGAACACGAACTATGATCCAGGAACCCTTCTCCATAAATATCGATCACTGTTATACTATTGATAGTCAATATAGATGTATTAACCTATTAGTTAACGCATCGAGCACATCATTGAAAATAGAGAGAGCACCGTTGTTTATTTACCCGTCTCTTATCCCTGAATCATTGAAAAATACTGTATACGTTGTTAAACCAGATCCTCTCGAAGTTGTAGGTATTCTTGAGGATCTAGCACCGGGAGAGAGAACTTATTCCGCTAGACTAATTAATAATGTCTTCTACCTTGTCACGTTTAGGATCGTTGATCCACTATACGCAATAGATCTAAACAATCCAGAGAGACCTGTGATTCTAGGATACCTAAAAATACCTGGATTCAGTGAGTATTTGCATCCAATTAGTCATCGACTACTACTAGGTGTAGGCAGAGAGGACACATACTTAAAAATCAGTCTATTCGATATATCAGACCCGAGAAATATAGTTGAAAGAACTTTTATAAAACTACCTGGGCGATCAATAATAGTAGACAACGATGACTACCATGCATTTTTATTCGACGAAAGATACAATGCCTGCTATATACCAGTAGCATTATCGCTAAAAGGATCTAGTGGTATCCTTGTGGTATTCATCGATAAAGACAATTTCACGATTAAACAAGACATAAGATTCCTAGATCACAGTGGTGGTATTAGAACACTCTACGTTGAGAACAAGGTGTTTACTATATCATATGATCTAATAAGAATATGGTCTTTGCCGGGATTTGACTTCGTAGATGAGATTCCCCTTAATTAGTTTTTATACTAGATCTTTTTAAAATAGAGCATAGTCTTGTCTTTCACTTTATTGTAATTATTCACGATGGCTACATCTAAATCCATTTTGGCTTTCTAAAAACACCAATGTTTATCGTTTTATACTAACTTTAATTGTTCAATAATCTGCCTTTTCAAGTATCATGTCAACAATGAGTTGTAAACCCCCAGAGTTCATGTTTACTATTCAAGATCATAAATAAAAGCTGATTTAGAACATTAATGTTGTCGTTTCCAGCTTTGGATTGGTTATCCCTTGACTACTCCAATGGGTATTAGTCTTACAACCGGCTTTGAAATCTTTACCTTATTTGCAACTAGGACTACTTTATCAACATCTTTATAAGCATCTGGGGCTTCCTCGCTGATAACTCTCTTAGTAGCTGCTCTCACAAGTATTCCACGACTACTAAGTTCAGCTATTATTCTATCTGGTGGGTATGTTCTTATCGCCTCGCCTCTACTTGACCATCTTCCAGCACCATGAGGTGCACTATACCATGTCCTAGCTCCCTCGACGATGCCCGTGAGAATATAACTAGCTGTACCCATACTACCAGGTATTAATACAGGTTGACCTATAGATCTATAGTCTACTGGTATCTCGGGGTGTCCTGGTGGAAAAGCCCTTGTAGCTCCTTTTCTATGGACCACTACTTTATATCTCTCACCGTTAATGACATGTTCCTCGATCTTAGCTATATTGTGTGCAACATCGTATATAACTTCTAAACCAAGACTCTCAGGATCATCTCTAAATACTTCCTTGAAGCTTTCTCTAACCCAGTGAGTTATGATCTGTCTATTCGCCCATGCAAAATTAGCAGCAGCCGCCATTGCCGCGAAGTAATCTTGAGCCTCAGGTGATTTAAATGGTAATGCAGCTAGCTCTCTATCGGGAACAGATATTCCATATTTTCTCATAGCTCTCTCCATTACTTGCAAATAGTCACTTGCAACTTGGTGACCCAGTCCTCTACTACCGGTATGTATCATTACTGTCACTTGTCCAATGTGAGTAATCCCCATGAGCTTAGCTATCTCCGGGTTGTATATTTTATCAACCACTTGTATCTCTAAGAAGTGGTTTCCTGCTCCTAATGTCCCGAGCTGTTCATGTCCTCTTTGCTTAGCTATTTTGCTAACCTTATCCGCTCTAGCACCTCTCATGGAACCTTGCTCCTCTGTGTGCTCTGCGTCTCTTCTCCAACCAAAGCCTTGCTCAACGGCCCATTTAACACCGTGATCTAAAACCTCGTCTAGATCCCTAAGGGATAGTTTTAATTGTCCTGTCGACCCAACTCCGCTGGGAACATTCCTAAAAATAACTTCAACTAGGTCCTTTAATTTTCCCTTGACATCATTTATAGATAAATTAGTACGTAAGATCCTAACTCCGCAGTTAGATACAATAAACCCATTAGCCACGAAGTTATGTGCTATATCTTCGACAGTAATATCATATACTGGTCCAGTGTAATCCTCTAATGATATGTCTTCAATAACATCCCATATTATATCTCCATTTAGACTTGCCTGTACATATTCCTCGAATTTGGGGAGTTCTTCCAAAGTCCTTAATTCGCCATTGTGAACACCTTTATTTAGAGGACATTTAATCCACGTACTCTTTGGTTTCTCTTTTAATAAAACAACTAAGAGACCTGGCCCCATGCTATAATGTACTTTATCCTCTTCAACTACTTGCACTCTAGCATTAATCACATTCAACTTCCAGTTTAGCCATGTCACAGCTGCTATAGCAAGTCTCTGCTTCTTTGGACTATACACATAGCCTATAGTAGACCATAACTTTATTAAATTATCTGGTTTAGCTGATATTCTAAGATTTAATTTAACTCTTCCCTTACCTAGATCCTCGACATCTACACCTAGTGTCTCTACTTCGAACTCCTTTAGTATACTCTCTACATCTCTCATGAAGTCTAATCCACTCTCTAGCAAAGACTTATCCTTGATAATGGAAACAAAAGGTGGTTCAAAGTCATAGCCATTAATTGTTTTAGGCTCAATCACAGTGGCTCCAAAATAAGAGGCTATGTATAACCTCTTCATCCATAATGGTAGCTCATATAACCACCCAGGCACTCTGAACTCTACATGGGTCTTGATTCCTCTAGGTGCTCCTAGCTTTTCAAGGAGCTTCCTAAGACTACGCGATGAGACATAGATCGAGTACTCTTTCTCAGTAAATTTCTCCTCATTTATTCTTCTAAATCTTGATCTCTTCAATA
>JAWAPI010000017.1:0-18103 GCA_038894495.1 Desulfurococcaceae archaeon | reverse complement strand
TCTCATGAGTAGTGAGTCTTTGCTTAGCAAAGTTAAACCTAGATCACCAGGCCAAGAAGAGATTATTAAAGTTTTATCTAACAAAAAAATAGAGATCATAGGGCTGTTTGGACCCACTGGCTGCGGTAAAAGCCTATTTAGCATAGCATACGGGATAGACATGGTAAACTCTGGTAAATACAAGAGATTCGTCATTACAAGACCATTAATAGACATAGTCACTGGTAAAGAGCTAACAGCAGCTGATTTAGGTGATACGTACTACAAGATAGTCTCATCATACATAGAGGATATAATAACAGGTATCATCGATATAAACAAAGTTCACGAGCTAGTGAGTCTCGGCAGGATCTTATTTGCTGACTCACATTACCTAAAAGGAAGAACCTTCGATGACTCAATAGTGTTCGTTGATGATGCGCAAAACATACCCGTTGAAAGCATCATTGAGGTTATGACAAGACTTGGATATAACAGTAGGCTCATAATAGCGGGCGACCCAGTTTTCCAGCGAAGTATCGGTAGCAAAGACTCCGCGTCAATGATAAGAGAATTGCTTCTAGGAGAGGAGGACACAAGAGTTATTGATCTAGGCTTAAAGGATATTGTCAGACCCGGAGCAAGAAGAGGGATTAAACTACTCCTTGAGTCAAAGATGAGAAACAGGCCTCTAGACGAAGTCGAAAAACAAGTACTATCAATCGCGAGAATACACGCACCAGACGCAGATGTAGTCACCGTTTTAAACCTCAGAGATTTGAAGAAAACATATAATATCTCAAGTGAAGGAGTTCCAGATACATTGATAATCTCGAAAGAAGGTTATCAAGGTAGATTAATAGGTAAAGGAGGTGAGAGAATCAACGCCATGGAGAAGGAACTCGATATGAGGTTAAGAGCCGTTGAAGCAACACTTGATTACAAACCATTCATTAGATCCATACATCCAGTTTCATGGGTATACAAGCATATAGTTGATGTTGACTTCGCAGGGCCTAACTTAGCTGTTAGAATAGAAAGCAATGCTTATGGCCCATTTGTAGGGCAAAAAGGCTTATATATCCGGTTCCTTGATAGTGTATTCAGAAAGCTTCTAGATATTGGAGTGCGTGTTTACGAGATCGAAGTTGCAGAGACTAGGAGAAGATCCAAGGAGTAACTCCGAAACACTTCTTTTTAAATCTCCTTAGGCATATAATTACTGATTACATAGCCTGGGTTTTCTCTGAGAATCCTCACAGCAAGCGATAGATATTCCATTACATTGTCAGGTGTTACACCATCCTCTCCGATCTCTTTAGCTACGAGGTCACCAGCTAATCCATGAACTAATACCCCCATCCGCGTGGCATTACACAGATCTCTTAATCCAATACCATACATACCTGCTATCGCACCGTTTAATACATCCCCCATTCCAGCTTTTGCCATACCAGGATTTCCAGTCATATTAATATACACATTTCCATCTGGGCACGAGATTAAGGAGCGAGCTCCTTTCAACACTATGTAAGAATTTAACTCCCTAGATGTCTTGCGTAAGTGTCCTACTGGATCATCAAGAATGTTATCAACATTAGTGTTTACTAGCCTGGAGTATTCTACAAGATGAGGTGTTAGAATCGCCGGGGAATCCCTTTTCTTTAGTAAGTCTGGATCTTTAGATATAGCTGTTATACCATCTCCATCTATGAGTACAGGCTTATCAATCGATATAGTGAGCTCTCTGATCAACTCTTGGGTTTCAACGTTCAAAGATACTCCAGGCCCTAGTATAACAATGTCTACTCCTCGTTCTTCAATGATTGACATTATTTTATCCAGATTGGTAATAGCTAATGATCCCTCATCGGTTTCGTCCATCGGGTGATAAACTATCTGACTACACTTCGATGCAAGAACTGGGACTATGCTCTCCGGAGCTGCAAGTCTTGCATATCCACCTCCTGTCTTTAAAAAAGAATATGTTGAGTAGTAGGGAGCACCATAGTAGTACTTTGCCCCCGATACTCCTAGTAGTTTTCCAAATGTTCCTTTATGCCCCCACCTAGTCCTTTCGGGGATCTCTACGGGAGTGTTGAGCTCTGTCTTGAACTCATCCAACTCTAGTAGACTAGGTGGGTATGAGAGTTTTGAAACGTATAACTTTCCACAATAATAACCACCAGGATACAGTATATTACCTATCTTAGGTAAACCCATTGTAACAGTGTAATGTGATCTAATTGCGACTCCTCTTATTAAGCCGTTATTACCATCAACCCCAGATGGTATATCAACCGATACTATTACCTTCCCATATCTATTAACCAAGTCTATGACATCACGATATAGACCTTTTACCTCCCCTTTTAAACCGATACCTATTAGCCCTACTATGGTCACATCGCTTTCTTTGAGTGAATCAACTAGTACATCTAATTTACCAGCCTCTTCTATGATAATTACTTGTATGCCTATTTTAACGACTAAGTCGTACATTGTCTTAGCGGGATCTTTGTATTTAGATGGATCTCCTATTATGAAGACTTTTACTAACCCACCAGTGCTATATATTCTACGTGCTGCGACAAGAGCGTCTCCTCCGTTATTCCCCACTCCCGCGATAATAGCGAACTTTTTACCTTGAATACCTATCTCACGTTGAACTAAGCTATAAATAGCTGAGCCCGCATCCTCCATTAGTAATAAATGGTTTAAACCATAGTTAAAAGCGTCATTATCTATTTTTCTCATTTCATCTACTGATAAAACTTTCATTTTGAATGACGACGTGCGCAACAACGAGCCCCTTAAGACACTATGTAACAATAAACTTAAAGGTATAATTTCTAATCCCACTAGATGTCCTTGTTATTTTTCCACAAGTAACAAGTTATATAAACCCATAACCCATTGATAGAAGCACACCAATAGAAATAACAGACCCAAGTTAATCTCCCTGTGAGAGACAGGAACTTCAAGCAATAATACTTAGAGAATACAAGATCCACACGCTTATGTCTTCGTAATTAAATATTCTAGGTAATAAAGTCCAGGGTCTATGATAAGAGACCAATTTAAGAAACCCCTTTTTCATATTGAATAAAGTTCTTTAATACAAATATGTCGTGGTAATACATTATAAGCCATGTGTAATATAGGTGATTTTTATCTTTAACGCTACTATAGTTATTTACTGGTGATATCCATGGTATTTGAAAACCCCATTGTTAAAGAGATCTTAGGTAAGTATAAAATAATATGGGCTATAGAACATGCAATGTCTCTTATGGGGTGGGACAGCGAGACGTATATGCCGAAGGAAGGTGTTAGTGAAAGAGCAGTAGCTAGAGCTGAACTATCTGTTCTACATCAGCAATTAATATTGAAACCAGATCTAGTTGAATTAGTTGAAAAAGCTGATAAGATAGAGAGTTTAAATGAATATGAACGAGGAGTTGTCCGGGTATTAAAGAGAGCTATTAGAATAGCGAAATCACTACCACAATGGCTTGTCGCTGAGAGAGCTAAAACTACACAGGAAGCAATGATCGTGTGGAGAGAGGCGAAGATTAAGAACAATTTCGAGGTTTTCAAGCCATATCTAGAGAAGATCTTCGACTTGGCGAGAAAAACTGCTGATTATCTAGGCTACGATGAACACCCTTACGATGCTCTACTTGACTTATACGAGGAGGGTCTTAGAACAAGAGATATTGATCATATACTGGGAGTGTTGAAAAGAGAATTAAAAATCATAGTTAACGAGGTGGTTTCCAGGGGGGTTTACCCCTCTCATCATCCACTTGAAAATGTAAAATACGACACATCAAAAATGGAAGTTATTAATAGGAGAATACTTGAGATACTAGGATATCCATTGGGTTTAAGAGGGAGGCTAGATGTATCAGCTCACCCATTTACGATAAGCATGGGTTTAAACGATGTGAGAATAACAACAAGATATGAAGAAGTGGATTTTAAGCGAACAATGTTCTCTGTTATACACGAGTTTGGACATGCAATCTACCAGCTACAAATCGATCCCACGCTTGCATTCACTCCTATTGGTGATGGTGCTAGCTTAGGCATACATGAGGGGCAGAGTAGGTTCTGGGAAAATATTATTGGTAGAAGTAGATACTTCACCGAGCTGATCTACCCAACTCTAAGAGAACACCTTGACTTCGTGAAACAATATACTCCCGATGACCTATATTATTACTTCAACACCGTGAGACCTAGCTTGATACGTGTCGATGCCGATGAAATAACATATAATATGCATATTGCTCTACGAGCTGAGCTGGAGAAATTAGCGCTAGTAGGAGAGGTAAAGATTTCTGATTTACCCGATATATGGAATAATTACATGGAAGAACTACTAGGTATTAAGCCTAAGACGTACTCTGAGGGTATTCTACAGGATATCCATTGGAGCATGGGTAGCATAGGTTACTTCCCAACATATACCATTGGAAATATAGTTGCAGCATTGATGAAAAACACCATTGAAGCAGAGATCAGGCTTGAAGACATTATATTGAGTGGTGACCTTCATACTATTAGAGAGTGGCAAAGAGAGAAAATACATAAGTATGGAGCTACATTCCCACCAAAAGAACTGTTACAAAGAGCCCTAGGAGCGTGTTACGAGCCCGAGTACCTTGTAAAGTATTTAACGAAGAAATATTTACCATGAGTTAATTTTAAATACTTGGGTTTTTACAAGAAATGATCAATTCTTCGACTTCTTCTTTAAATAACATTTATCTAGCATATTGAGTTCGGGGATTAGAGTGGGAATATCATACCCTTATATGGCTATACTTTCAATAGCCTTCTTTATCATCGCTGTAACAGGGGTTTTATTCGGATACTTATACATAGTAGATCGAGCCACTAGAACGCCTATGCTCGGTGTGTATGCAGAGTCATATATACAAAACAGTAAGATGGTAATTATCATTACGACTAGACATATGCGAGGAGACCCCGTGCGGATATTAAGTATATATATACATGGCGAGAATAAACTAGATATCATAGTTCAAGAGAACAAATGTTTTTCATCCGAGGATCCCTTCGTAGACTGTTACTTAATCGGGTTTAGCGATACTAGGCTTCTACAAGGAGGTGTTGGTAAGGTTTTGATACTTCTTCCTGTACAAAACATATATTTTTATGAAGGCAAAAATTATAGAGGAATTGTAATATTTGATCAAGGGACTTATCCAATAACTTTTACACCTACGAACTTTACTTCCCTTATATTGTGAATAAAGCATTCATACATCCTGTATGCGATGAATAAGAAAAATAATATATTTATAATTAAACCAAGATACTATATGAAGCAATAAAACGGATGTAATTGTTCACGATTTGTATTTAATATATTTTGCATTTCTTAATCAAATAAATAGTTAATCACGTGGGATAATATAGTATTCCAAGAAATCGCGTTAAATATACAAATCTTAATATAGCGTCAAGTGACTTAGTTAAATTAATAATTCACTATTGAATCTATAAAATCTCCATGATCCTATGAATATTATTTTGAACGCAGGTAGTTTTTCAAAAGTCCGTGTTAATTAAAAGAACTTTAACAAAAGCCTCCTCTTAAAAGACTTTAACATCCGATATAAAAAAGGTGACCTATATGAAAAGAATAAGGGGCGATATTAGTACTCCCGTATTAGCCATAATAGTGACAGTAAGCATAATAATAGCGGGATTAACACTAATAAGTTGGTTCTGGATTATGACGCAACAAGCAGGAAGTGTAGGTGTATTACAAATTCTAGGAACACCTGCACTATTTCCATACGAAGTCAGCGAGGGGGTAAGTGAGCTAAGACTATTTATCCTAGTTCGAAACATTGGTAATGAGCCGGTAAGAATAATAAGGATAATTGTCGAAAATACTAATTGCACTGTTATAAGCGAAAATGTGGTCTTTCCAGGGGAACCCAAGGAGATAATCGCTATATGCGGATACACGGCAAGCGCAGTAAATAAAAAAACCGCTAAAGGAACATTATTCACAGACTATGGCACATACACATTCACCGCCACAATACTGTAAGACAGAGATCAAGTCTATAGCATCCATTCCTTCTCTTTAATTTTCTCATTCTAAGAATACTTTATTGAAAATTCTGGGAGTCTAAGACATTTAAATCCCTGACAGAGCCGTGGACCTTGTATCGATCTTTGTATGTCTAAAGTCGCTTTCTACTAGGTGAATCCATCGCTTAACTTAAAAACTATTGTCACTAACTATATTATTCTCGTAATTATAGAGTTGATAAATAATCTATTGCTTACCTAATATTGATACGAGCTAACCTGGATAAGTCATGTGAGTGGCCATGGATTAACAAGGATCATATTAATGATAAGGATTAAATAGATGCGTCTACAGGGTAATAAGCAGGGATTGAATATATCCCATCTCTGTTAATTATTTATTTTCATACCTAAACGAAATAATAAGGTGAGGGTTTGTGGTTTTTTTATCTATTTTAAAATTACATTGGGTAAAACACCTCTAACACTTTCACATGTGGAATACACGGAGTGGATAGGGCGAGGCAAGTGGCAATTGAGTATCCCCTTTTATCTTTTATTGTTATTTTAATATTTATCGTAATAGTTCTCAACTCACTATATATGTTCATCTTGTATGTAAACGAGGTAAATAAACAACCTTTTCTCTCGGGATATGCTGAGGCTAGATCAATATACAATGATACTTTTATTTATGTGAGTATTGTGCATGAAAGAGGTGAAGTAGTTAAGTTGTATAAAATAATTTTAGTTACAGAAAGTGGTACTATAGAGTGTGAAATAGTACCTAAAACTTGCATTGCTCCCATCACTGGCATTAACATATCTATGAACTTTCTAAACATAGATAGTAATGGAGTGTTGTATACTGGTAGTGTTGGTTTCATATTTATTCATATTACAATTGAAGAGAATATCTCGCTCTTCTCACCAAATAAGGATTATGATATTCTAATGGCCTTCGACAGGGGGTTGATGACTACCCAGTTCTCGTTAAAAATCTCATAGACGACTTACCTTATAATTCCTTGCTCTTATTATTAGAGTAAGTTTATAAGTCTCTCAATGTGTTTAATTATGCTGGTGTATGCGTTGGACAAAATGTCCAAGCTAATTATACTAATGATATCTATTGGTCTAATTCTAGGAGCTTGGAACATAGAAGGTAGTGTCTATATCGACGCACTTGGGAGAGAGGTTCACATATATAAACTCGAGCGAATAGTATCACTTGCACCATCAATTACAGAGACTCTCATGTATCTCGGGGTTGGAGATCTATTGATTGGTGTCGATAGTTCCTCCCTGGAATCATGGTTTATGGGTACAGGCAATTACTTAAGATCACGTAATGTTAGTGTTACTGGAGGATACTGGTGGAGCAGTGTGAGCATTGAGAAAGTTATTGCTTTAAACCCTGATCTAGTATTTGCAGATGTGGGTGCCCATGCTCCATTACTTGAAGCGTTTGAGTCACATAATATCCCAGTATACTATCTACATGGTGGTGGTGCAAATAACCTAGAAGAAGTTCTAGAAGATATTCGCACTCTCGGGATTCTGTTCAACAGATCTAGCAAGGCAGAGGAATTAATAGAGAGAATTCACGAGGCACTTAATACATGGGGAAAAAGAGTGGAAGGCGACTTCGGTAGAATAAAAGCAGTTACAATAATAGACTTGACTGATGGAATTTGGGTCGCTGGCAAAGATACATTTATAGACGATATATTAAAAAGAATGGGTATAATCAACGTTGCAACAACACAAGGTTGGAGTCTTGTAAGCCTTGAGCAAATAATCTCATGGAACCCCGATGTTATATTCGTAGCACTAATGTATGAAGTATCTAATGAGACAATACAAGAGATTGGATTGTACGATTTATCTAAACCAATTATAGTATTCAACTCAACCGAGGCGGATATGCTATTAAGACCTGGGCCATTATTAATCTACTTACCCGAGGTAATTTACAATGCACTAGTAAAGGCTAATATAACGAGAGATCACATGGAACATGAATTCATATATCAATCCATATCGTTGATAGTGATTATCGCCATCTCTACGGTTAGCTTAGGTATTATCGCTCTTAGAAAACCAAAAAGGTGATCATTGATACCCTCCAATAAGACGATTGTATTATTAAATTTGACTCCTTTTTTTGTATTAATAGGAATCATCTCGTATACTATAATATCATTAATCGATGCTCCTAATGTTTTAATTAATTATCGATTTGCAAGAGCTTTATCTGCATCTCTATGTGGTTTAATATTGGCAATTTCAGGTTGTTTTTTACAATCATCGCTTAGGAACCCGCTTGTTGATCATTACATTCTGGGGATTGGTAGTGGAGCATTGTTATTTACATACTTATCAATCTTAATCACGAATAGATATAGCTTAACATCCGCGAACACGATGGCCGTGATCGGGGGATTGATAGCCCTTGCATTAACGATAAGCATCGCTGAAAAATTATCTGGAAGTGACGTTGCGTATATATTATCCGGAATAAGCGTCACCACTCTATTCTCGGGTTTATCAATGTTTTCATCACATTACGTGGTGACAAGGTATAGATATGCAAGTGTTTTAATGACAGGTAGCTTTGTGATTGCGCGAAAAGAGTTAATGCCTCCCATAATACTAGCGACTCTGATCACTGTGGTTGGATATTTAATGCTCGCTAAAAGATTGAATGTAATAATACTAGGAGATGAATATGCAAAGCAGCTTGGAGTCAACCCAGTGAGAACAAGAACTATTACATCTATCATTGCAGGAATCTCTTCAAGCATAGTTATCTCAATTTATGGATTAATAGGTTTCGTTGGATTAATATCACCTCATATGGCTAGAGCTATTCTAAAAACAAGCGATAATAGACTAGTGATTCCATTAGCAGCAACCATTGGTGCATTGCTTCTCTATTTTACAGACCTTCTATCTCGTAATATTATGGCACCAGTGTGGGGTGAGGTCCCATCGGGATCTATTGTCTCATTGATCGGAGCACCATTCTTCATAATTTTACTACTAACTAGGTTCACGAGGAGAGTCACTTGATAACCACGAGAAACTTATTGGTAAAGTATAAACCATCAAATATAGAGGCTTTAAAAGATGTAAACATAACTATTCCATCAAATGTTATTACATGTATCATAGGACCAAATGCGTCTGGAAAAACAACTTTACTCAAAGCAATAGCAAATATTGTAGATTACGATGGATCTGTACTCATCGATGGAGATGATACAAGAGATTTATTAAACACACTGCGTAAAACACTCTCATATACCCGCGTCATTGATAGCGGGGTAGACTACCTAGGTGCAAGGGTTATCGACGTTTTATTAGCATCCCGATATCCTGTATCCAAGGGATTTTGCGATACCAGTGAAGACATTCAAGAAGTTAAGAAAGCCGCGGAGGAGCTTGGAATAGAACACTTGCTAAATAGAAGAATAGGCGAACTAAGCTCCGGTGAATTACAAAGAGTTGTCATAACAACCGCGCTTGTTAGGAGACCAAGGATCATGTTATTCGATGAGCTCGACGCACATATAGATGCAGTTGGAAAGACTTTTCTCTCTAGATATATGAGAAAATTATCAAAAGAATCAACTATTATTATCTCAACACATGATGTTGTATTTGGATTCTACACGTGTGATTACTTCATTGTAATGTCATCTGGACACGTAATATTTCAGGGATGGATTGACGATCTTGTTAATAAACCAGAACCACTTGAGAAAGCATATGGAGTTCCATTTAGAAAAATAAACGTGGATAGTAGAGCTATTATGATACCCCTTTACTAGGGTTTTCAATTACTTGAGCAAAGGCTAATTATAGATGTCAATAGTATAGCGTTATCTAATGCTTTATTATATTTATTCCAGCATATAATAATACCATTATCCCCTGGTTTTACAAATCTTGAGAGCTCATTATAAGGGCCTGATATATCTAATGGTACCCCTGGAAAAATTAGAGCCCCTCCTTGTATTACACCAATAACTTCAATCTTCCTTGGGTCACGGGAGTTGATAACTATGTAATCTCTGAATGCTACTATATTATATTTAACCATTTCAATTATTTCTTGTTCAAAGCCGATGTATAACACAGGTTCACATTTTAACCAATCTACAGGTAGTTCGCGGACGTTGAAGGAATAGAGATTATTCATGTATTTCCTACCCTTATCCTTGAATAAATAATCAATAACTCTTCTCACAACTCTTTCTCCGGTAAGCACTCTCTTTGATATTGCAACTCTACCCAATCCTTCATTTGCTAGTAGGATAATTCCTATCAATAGCACTAAATCCGTTTCAAGAAGTCTAGATAAATCTTTCAATTCCCTTAATGAATTGCAATCAATGGACTTATACATCTTTACCCGTTTTCATAATTACATTTAAGTATATAAATAACATCAATGTATTTATAACAGTGTTAGGTGATATAATTAATCGATATAAAAATCATTGGTCTTAGTTTACTAATTGCGGGATTAGCAATAATTGTCATCTCCGTGGCCATAGCGTATCAATCTTTCTACGGTTATAAATTACCCGAGATAAGAGGCAGTAACCTAGATGAGACTATTGCATCACTAGTGTCTACCCTGGTTGATATCGCTGTTAGACTAGGCTTTCTCGGGGTTACAGTGTGGGCTGGGGCTATTTTGTTAAAATATGGTATTCAAGCATATAAACCCGAGACAGCGCGACCTAAGGAATAGTAACTAGGGATCGAGCATTGTTTATTCCCCTTAGATTCGCTTTATACATAGCTATGATATCGCTAGCAATATATGTTATGTACCCATTAGCTGTCTTCGTAAGCGACATAGTTAGTAATCCTGAATGTGTCCGGGTTCGCATAGAAAACACAGAGTACATAAATGAAACTCATATTAGAGGGGATTTAATTATTGACTACTGCTCTTCAATAACACTTGGAGATATCAGGGTAGATATAGGGGGTTTCACAATTTTCTTTGATCAATTAACTAAAGGAAGAAACACCAGTGAAATAATATTACACGCAGATGAGCTCGAGATTAAATCAATGGAATTTACAATAGCAGGTATATATAGAGTTAAGCTGGTGATGGTGAAATAGCCATGAGAGCTTTAGAGATTATCGAAAAAATTCTTAAGGGTATATTGATAGGGCTGGTATATACACTTATATTCGTGATCATAATTCCAATAGTGCTTAGGAGCTTTCTACGGTTGCCAATAGAAGAAATTCCAATGCTTAATATTATATTTTACTTGTCAGTGTTTATATCCATTGGGATAGTAGGATCTATTGTTAAAGCATATTTAAGTATATTATTCAGCGCTTTATCCCACCTTATAGGTCTTTTAATAATCGTTAGTTTATTAAGATCAGGGATATTTAGCATAAATATCCAATATGAAGGTTACATTGTCCAAGCAGAGTTCGAATTCAAACCACTTCTTCTACTGATCATAGGGTTCGGAGTGATATCAGCCATTGTAGGTATATTCGATAAAATAATCCAAAGCGAAGAGTAAGTGCCTATCTCTCTATTTAAATCTTCTTAAATATTTCTGTCATATTAATTATTTATATAAATGGTGATTATTTGAATATCGGTATTGTAGGTTATGGAGAGATCGGGAGACTTGTCCTTAAAATAGCTCTTCAAAGAGGCCATAACGTTATATCGGTTGTTGATATTGATGATAGATTGATCGATAAGGATGCAGGGTTATTAGCAGGGTTAGAGGAGATAGGAATAAAAGTGACAAACTCTCTTGCTGGAATTGAAGAATCCGATGTAGTTATCCACGCTACTAGTTCATATTTAGACCGTGTTTATAGTCAGTTAATGGAGATCATTTCAAGAGGAGTTAACATAGTATCAACATGTGAAACGCTTGCATATCCATACTATAGATATCCTATCCTATCCAGACGTATTGACGAGGTTGCTCGATCGGCAGGAGTAACTGTTATTGGCACAGGTATTAATCCAGGTTTTCTCCTAGATACACTAGTAGTTGCTGTAGCATCTACGCAGCCTTTAATTGAGAAAATAAGAGCAGTTAGAAGCATTGATGCAGCTAAACGTAGAGAATCATTTAGAAAGAAAATAGGAATTGGCAAAGACCCTTATTTAGTCAAAAACGAGTTAGCAAAAGGGTCATTAACAGGACATGTTGGATACGCAGAATCCGTTTTACTTATAGCATCTGCTGGGGATCTCCATTTAACAGAGATAGAGGAAAAGCAAGAACCAGTAGTTGCAGAGGAAACCGTAGAATCATCCAGTATAAGAGTTGATAGAGGATCAACCAAGGGAATAATCGGATATGGAGCTGGCTTTGTCAATGATAAAGAGGTTATCAGGGTCGAGTTTTATGCCTATGTAGGCGCCCCTGAATACGAGGAAATAACTATTGAAGGAGTTGATACTTCAGTAAATTGGAGAAGTAGTGGAACGCATGGGGATTTAGGCACGGTCTCAGTTGTTTTAAGCGTCGCCGAGAGGATCTTTGAGGTCCCAGCCGGTTTAAGACTTATGACCGAGTTATTACCGTTCAAGTTAAGGTTCATGGTGTAATAATTGCGCATTGATAACCTAGATAATAAATTAAAAGACCTACTGTTAAGATTAGAGAGATTGTATCGAGCGAAGACAAGACTCAGTAAGTCTCTCTACTACAGAGCACTAGGTGTTTTTCCAGGAGGTGTTACATATGTTATTAGATACATGTCGCCTTATCCAATATACATTACTAGAGCTAGGGGAACACGTGTATGGGATGTAGACGGGAACGAATATATTGACTTATGGATGGGGCATGGAACGCATTTATTAGGCCACCTAGCAAGGCCTGTGATTGAGGCTATTAAAGAATCTTTAGAGACCGGGACGCACATAGGCTTTGAACATCCCTATGCAGTGGAATACGCTGAATTGCTCACAAAGACAATACCAGGCATCGAATATATTAGATTCACTAATAGCGGCACAGATGCTAATAGCTATGCAATTAGACTTGCAAGAGCATATACAAAGAGGAAATACATTGTGAAAATGGAGGGAGGATGGCATGGAGCTTCAAATACTTTACATGTATCAGTAACCTATCCATATACACACCCAGAATCCGCAGGGTATCTCGAGGATTCCCACAAGTACACACTCGTGATTCCATTTAATGACATTGAACAGCTAGAGAAGGCTTTGAAAACCCATGATATTGCAGCTATAATTCTTGAACCAATAATGGGTGCTGCTGGATGCATTGAACCTGATCCAGGGTATTTAAAAGAGGTGAGAAAGCTAACAATTGAACATGGCTCGTTGTTAATATTAGACGAGGTTATAACTGGCTTTAGACTCGCCCCCGGCGGGGCACAAGAGTATTATGGAGTTAATGCAGATATAGTTGTATTGGGGAAAGCCCTTGGTGGAGGAGCTGGTTCTATTGGTGCATTCGGAGGTAGAGGCGAGTTAATGGAATTGCTCGACCATATAAAATACCCGGATGTTCATGAGAGAGTCGCTCATAGTGGGACTTTTATAGCGAATCTAGTGGTAATTAAAGCAGGCCATGCCATGGTAGATTATCTCGTTAAGAACAGATCCTTATACGAAGATTCCAATAGCATGTGGAAATGGTTTAGATTTGCAATTGAGAAACTATGCAGAGAACACGATATACTATGCCATTCAACCGGAGATGGTAGCTTGGTTGGAATACACTTTACATCTAAAAAACCAAGAAATGCGAGAGAGGCTTATCAATTTAGGTTAAGTAAGTATATTGAAAAAACCATTAATCTCTACTTTAGAGTAAATGGAGTATTATTTACCAGTGAGAAAATGATACACTTATTGCCATCGCTTATTCATACCAAAGAAGAACTAGGAAGACTCATAGAGTTATTCAATGATTTCTTCGAGATACTAAGACATGAAGAGATGGGTAAAACATCTTTCTAATCAAGATAGTGATATATAATTAAAACCTCGATACTTATTTAAAGTTTTTTACCAACTCCACTAAATCTAGAAATCATGGTGGAACCACGTGGTGACGAGCTTAAAAGGTAGGCATTGTTTAACCCTCACAGAATTCAATAAAGAAGAACTGAATTTCATTATTGAATCCGGGTTTCAATTAAAACAAAGATATCTAGCTGGAGAACGTGTTATACCATTACTCACAGGTAGACATCTCGCAATGATTTTCGAAAAACCAAGCACAAGAACTCGTCTTAGCTTTGAGACTGCCATGAAAGAATTAGGTGGCAACGCTATATATCTAAGCGCTAGTGAATTACAACTGGCAAGAGGAGAAACCATTGAAGATACTGCAAGGGTTTTATCAAGGTATGTTGACGGTATCATGGCCCGTGTATACGAGCACTGGAAAATTGAAAAGCTCTCCCATTATAGTAGAGTTCCCGTTATAAATGGACTAAGTGATCTCCATCATCCATGCCAAGCATTAAGCGATGTGATGACAATAATGGAGAAGAAAGGTCGAGATATTACAAGGTTAAAGATAGTTTTCATAGGAGATGGAGGTGACAATGTATTACATAGTTTAATGCTTGCCATTGGAATACTTGGAGGAAAAATAGTGATTTCTGCTCCCGAGGGATACAACCCTCATCCAAGTGTTGTTAAGTTGTTCCATGAGCATGCATCGGGTAACTACGAGATCGAGAGAGACCCATATAAAGCCGTAGAAAATGCCGATGTTGTTTACACAGATGTCTGGGTTAGCATGGGGCAAGAAAAAGAGCGGGAGAAGAGATTAAAAGACCTCACACCATACAGAGTAACAGTTGATCTAATGAAAAAAGCTAAGCCAGATGCGGTGTTTATGCATTGTTTACCTGCCAAGAGAGGTGAAGAGGTGGTTGACGAAGTAGTTGACGGTAAGTGGAGTATTGTATGGGATCAAGCAGAGAACAGGAAACATGCTCAGAAAGCATTATTAGCGTTAATAATACATTGATTTCTAGCTTTATATATATTAATTGGAATACTCATTATTTGTTATAATTGCATTAAACGAAGCTAGTTCATTACGGTGCTACTGAGATGACCACAATAAAACAAGTATTCAGATTAATTGATGATAAAATATGGAGACTTGTTAACTACTTAAACAAAAAGCCCACTCTTTCAAGAACTATAACGGCAACTCTTATTGGGTTAGCTGTTTTACTTTCTATTTTAATTAGAACAGCCACTTATAATTTAAATAAAATAGAGTTCTTCGAGTTTGATAGTTACATAGAGTACTGGCAGGCTAATTATGTTTACGAAAAGGGCCCATTTTCCTGGTACTCTCTTACAAGGTCCAACCCAGATACACATATATTTTGGTACCCATGGGGGAGGGATTTCATTTATACCAGTTATCCGTTTCTACCGATATGGATTGGATCAACTTATCATATCGTTAAGTATTTCGGAATAGACTTATTTACATGGGCTGCAATTCAACCCATAATGTTTGCCTCGATCGCAACGATAATAGCATACTTCACTGCCAAGGAATTTTTCGAGACTAGAATTGCCGGTTTAATTGCATCTTTCTTATTCGCTGCATTGCCCGCGGCAATCGAGAGATCGGTGCTGGGTTATGTAGAAAAAGAGGGAATCGCTGCTGTATTTGTATTTTTATTTTTATATCTTTACGCAAAAGCAATTAAAACGATTTCTTTGAACAAAACTAAGAACTACATATACTTTATACTAGCTGCTTTATCACTATCCCTAGTGGGATGGCTTTGGGGCGGATACGTATTCATTCTTGGAACAGTGGTATTGTTTAGTCTACTATCTCCTATCGTTCTCGGGAAAAATCTATCAAAGAAGCTAATCTATGGAAACCTGCTTTTAGTAACCTTATCAATGATTACTGTTATACCATCGCCTATAAACTCAAGGACGCTAGGTGTGTATCCCATATCATTTAAAGGAATTGGATGGGTATTCTTATTAGCAACTCTAGCGCCACTGATGTACTATTACTTATCTGTTGAATACAGGAGACTAGGTTTAAGGAGACATGTTTTGACACCGGCAAGATACTTTTTGATATTGATTGCTATAATAGTTCTTGGAGTTTCTCTTAGCACTATGGGGTATCTACCTATAAGTGGCAGATGGGCGTGGGCTCTTGGCCTTAGAATTGAGGCAGTAGACCCACTCGTTGAAAGCATCGCTGAGCATCAATCCCCCCTTGCTACTCTTGATACATCTCTTAGAATGTTGAGATCCTGGGGAGTCTTCTTTGAACCATTAGTTATAGCATCTCCATTGGCAATGAGCATTGCTGGAATAATCTACCTTCTATACACTGGACATCCTGCTAAGATATATCTATCCCTTGCATTTATGGCAGCATTTTACTCTTATCTCAATGCTGTTTATATGATTGGAGTTGCATCTTATTTCGGGATAACAGTTTCGTCTATAATGGTATCATTAATGATTAAATATGCATTTGCAATTACTGCGAGACAAATAGATAAAAGAAAAACAAGAACAACAAGCAGATATTCCCCCGGTATTAAAACCCGCGTAGTTGCACTACTTTTCTTCATCGCTATCTTAGCAAACACAAGTTATACACTCGCACGTGAATACGAGATAATGTCGAATATGCTTTATACTTTCAAAGCTGGATTATCTGATTTGCACTTATTTTCAAACAGCTGGTATAAAGCAGTTGAAGTAATAAGGGAGATGCCAAAAGACGCTGTGGTTATAGCTTGGTGGGATTACGGTTATGGAATAAGTGTCGCTGGTGGTAGAGCATCTATTGCAGATGGTTCAACAATAAACATTACACAAATAGGGTTAATCGGATTGACACTACTCTCTAATACACCTGAACAAGCCGCTGGAGTCTCAAAATTCTTCAATGTGAATCCAAATAAAACATATCTCATGATAATAGAAGGGTTATTCATATCGGAATACAATAATACACTCTATATAATTCCCCCACTAGTGCGTGGTGGAATGCCCGGATTAGTAGATTGGCCTAAGAGTATTTGGATGATGCGTATTGGAAACTATGTCGCAGAGTCGCTTCAGAAAGTTGGCTATGATGTTAATAAAAGCGATACAAGTGTCTATATCCATGTATACAGAATAGGTAATCAATTCTTATTGAGTCCTCGCTTAGACAAGATCGATGAGCTACCATTACTATACAAGTTAGTGATAGATGCATCAATATATTGGGCCGAGAGCAACGGTAAGCAAGGAGCATTTTTATGGTTAGTTGGTAATGAACAACTACTAGATTACAGGACTGCTCAGAGCATACGAGAAATGATCAAAATTGACGTGAAATACAGCGTAGTCGTGAATGAGCCCTACCCGTATACATTGACTACGACAAGACCTTTATTTAATAACACGATCCTAAGACCATACGCTGTAATCATAGAGCCCTTCATAGATCCAAGAACCGGTGAGCCTTTTAAATACAACTATTTTGGATATGAAGGGGGTTTATATAGTTTGATCCTATTCTATGAGTTTACAAGTATGTTAGAAGAGTAGTATTTATCAAGTAGATACACATAATCTTGGTCTATAAACGCTCTCAATGTATGCATTTTTCACTCTCTTAGCAAACTCTAGTCCTCTTGGATGGTATATGTAATCCACTGCCGTTCCACATGACTTATCTATTTCCATTTGTTTAAGCAGATCGTTTAAAACACCATTATGCAAACCCGCTCCGATTGCAACATATCCTTGTGCAGATTCCTTTGAGATTTCTGCTCCTTTTAGTCCTCTGAGATTAGTTATGTTCATCTCGTTTATTCTCTCCTCGATGTTTTTAACTATTTTTCTTATTCTCGAGAAGCGCCCTGTTAACACGACCATGTTTGCAGCTGGAGCTGATACTTTTGCTCTATTGATGTCCTTGAGTATTCCCTCGATGTACGCAATATATAACGAGTTATATGGTTCCTCTCCCTGCTCCGCTCTCCTCAC
>JAWAPI010000016.1:0-18863 GCA_038894495.1 Desulfurococcaceae archaeon | reverse complement strand
GGCACGTTTATTCAATTTATCCTTGGATTAGCTCTTGGCTATATCTCGGCAAAGATTTTCAAATATGTATTAGCGTTAATCGCTATATTGATACTCGGATCAGTTATATCTGTTTGGTCACTTGAATCACTATCCTCCGAGACACTTGGCAAAATAGGCACAACACTAGAAATTATAAAGAATACAGTAAGCGCTTTTATCGCAATTTTGATTGGACCTGTAGCAACCGGGTTCATTATAGGAGTTATAATAGGATTTATCAAAAAGTAAGTTGTTCATCTGCGAGGCCCGAGAAATCACTTGTGTATTTTTTACACATGAACCACAGATAAAAATAAAAATTCTCGTGTCAAAAAATCCCTTATTGGTGTAAGTTCGTGAGGGTAAAGCTTGCTCTAAGCTTATTATTACTTCTTTTTATAGTTTTTAACATCTCAGTGATTACACAAGCACTATTTGAATACAAGGAGATAAAAACACTTACATTATACGCACCAGCTGTTACAAGCAGTGGCCAAGGGATTTTAACAGAGATAACACTCGCGATCGCGTCTCCCGGATATGGTAGGGTATTCTTATCAGCATTACCCTACACAGAGATAGAGACTCAAGGAGCAGCTAGAATCGCTGCTTATGTAGCCTCCTTAGTAGCTAGTAAAGATTTTTCACAATTTGATTACTACGTATTAATGGAGTCAACATCACCAATTGTTGGAGGTCCAAGTGCAGGTGGATTAATAACAGTTGGATTAGTCTCGCTATTACTAGATCTCCCAATATACTCGAATATGACTATGACTGGTATGATTAACCCAGATGGTAGTATTGGGCCTGTTGGGGGACTAATTGAGAAACTACAAGCAGCTAGTAGCAATGGGTTAAATGTTTTTCTTATACCAAGTGGCCAGAGAATATATACATACCCAGTATATGAAGAGACAAAAATAGGTCGATTTATTATTAGGAGAGTTAAATATGAACAAGTCGACCTCGTCGAGCTAGGTAAACAACTAAATATCAACGTATACGAGGTATTCAGTCTCCTAGATGCGCTTTTCTATTTCACAGGCTTGAATCTAACAAGAAGTATTGAATTCCATAGACTACCATTATCTCAGATTTACTCAAAGCTCGGTCCCTATATAGATGCTTTAATAAACAAGACAGCCAGTGCAATAGAGAATAGCACTAAGCTCGCACAGAGAATAACTAATCCTTACTATAGATACCAGTATTTAAGTCAATTGAGTCAATTAAACAGTAGTCTGAGTACTCTTATGAATATAAAGGATAATTATCCAGCGTATACAGCTGTATCTCTTATTGATTTATATAAGTCATCCATAATCTATAATTGGTATTTGCAGATCAGCTTTAACGAGCTATCAACTAATGATATAATGAGATATGTAAATGAATCAATAATCAATTTTCATAGTAGTATAAATATTGAAATATGCAAACTAAGCGATAGCTTCGCTCAATTTCTGACCTATCTAGCGTGGAGACAATACTTAAATTCCATGGGTTCGCAAGATATGTTAACAGTTATTCAATATCTAGGTGAAGCAATTAGTTTAATTGAGCAAGCACGTTTATACACCCTTTTCCAATCAAGAGTGGAGTTAAACTGCTCACACCAAGCTTTTCTAGAGATATACTCACATAGCTACGCAACATATGCATATGTTTCAAAGTTACTAAGTGATCTAGGAATAGATATGAAAAACTACGTAGATCTAACTAATTACCTTGACGTATTTAACCTCCCATACGCAGAGGGAAATGTTGGAGCATATGCAGGGTTTGCATACATATACGCATACTCAACGCATAACTTACACAGAGCACTTAATACACTAGACACCTTAATCCAAGGTAAAGACAAACTCATATCTATGTATTACTCCGATGTAAATGACGAAGTTTTATTCTTCTATATAGAGCTATTAAATGAAGGCTTAACTCAAGGAGATAGACTACAAGCATCATTCACTCTTATCGTTCTTATTAGTATCATAAATATATTTAGAATTAATAAGATCATCGGAGGCGTGGATTCAACTACTCACACATCACCCTTAATTACTTCACAGGATCAAGCTGGCCCAAAAAATACTACTGACATAATTTCAACGACGCATAAAGGCGAGTTGATCAGCGAGGATTTCAAGAGAGACTTGGAGATAATTGTATTGCTTGCTCTAACAATAGTAATTCTTCTTTTAATTATAAGAATACTGAATGCTCTTAAATCAACTAAATGATCATTGTTAAGTATAAAAAGCCCGGGCACTCATATATAGAATGGGAATATTTTATCAATGAGAGTGATATCGCGTGCTCTTGGATTTTATTATATTAATGCTTATATACATAGTTGGGTTCACATTCATATTAATTTCAGCAAGCTATATCGCTCCACGAGTAGCAAAAAGATTCACAGATAGATTCAAGCTACAATCATCAATGATAATACTTGGATTAGTAATCATTATAGCTGGGTTATCTGGTGTTGCTTTAACTGCATATATACTGTTCGATCTACTCGGAGCAGAGGTAACTACAGGATTTATAATAATGGTCTTGATATTTGTGCTCATATTAAATATGATCTCTTACTTATTTTCACCTCTAACAATAAACATTATGTATGGCGCTAAGCCTAATCCACAGCTACAAGCAGTTGTAAACGAGGTTTCAAGTAAACTAGGACTTAGAAAACCACCAAAAGCAGTTGTTGTTAAAAGCCCCCCGAACGCGTTTGCATATGGAAACTTTATATTTGGAAAATACGTTGCAGTTTCAGATATGCTCATGGAGATCACAACTCCCGAGGAATTAAAGGCTATAATTGGGCACGAGATAGGTCATCATAGACATAGAGATAACTTTATAATCCTATTTATGGGACTTATTCCTAGCGTATTATACTTCCTTGGAGTTTTCTTAGTGAGAATTGGGTTGATATCAGGGTTTGCAAGATCATACTATAGTAGAAGACGTGAGGGTGGGGGTGGATTAATCCTTGTATTAGCTGGCTTAGTTGCAATAGCTGTGAGTTTCATAGTCCAAATACTAGTGTTAGCTTTTAGTAGACTACGTGAATACTATGCTGATACAGCTGGAGCCTTCGCGACAAGCAGTAGATCTATGCAAAGAGCACTTGCTAGGTTACATGTTTATTATAATATTAATAAATTCGCCAGAGATAGTATACAGACAAGTAAATTGAGAACGCTGTTCCTATATGCATTTGCAGAAGCATATGCTAATCCATTCTATAGACATATACCGGTGAGTAGAGATATTAGAAGTATTGATATAGATAGTGTAGTCGAGGAATTAAAAAGAATGAAGGCGGAGGAACCCAGTGAAGTGTTCTCGACGCATCCCGCAATTCCAAAGAGAATAAAATTCCTTGATACAATAGCATTCTACTATGGTGGAGATTACAGACAATTAACAACAATTCCTTAGATATAGTTATAATAGTAATCCCATGTAAAGACTACTTTATTATTGAATGCCTCTTGAAACCTATGTATTTCCTTTTTAATCTCATCTACAATATCTTCACATCTACCTAAACATAGTAGTTTTATACTTACTTTATCTAATTCACTCTCGGTCAATAATGATACAACTCTCGAGTCATATTTGTGGTCGAGTAAGTGAGCTAGTTCTATGAGAACACTTTTTCTTATTTCATCACTGTGCAGAACTACTTTTCTAAGCATATCTAGTATATTTTCACGGTGAGCATGTGTCATCGCAATATATATTTCGTTCAAATAGTCATGGTCAAGTTTTATACCTGTAACTCTATTCAATACACTCAGTGTAAATTGGAGAACCTTTGATAGATGATAATACGAGACGGTATCTAGGAAGTAAAGATCATTGATTACCTCCATGTATCTTTCTAGTATCTCTCTACTTATGTTACTTAATAGGAGATATAGGTCCTCGAGCATTTGGAGCTGCCACTGGTTTTCTATAGATCCAGGTATCCTTGATCTAACGTGTCTAATTGACTCGTATATATTGAAACCATTATAGATTAAGTAACTGGCTGTGACAAGACCACTTCTACCTATTCCACCATAACAATGAACTAGGACAGATTTGCCTTTCTCGTGATGTCTCTTTATGAAATAGATAGCTCTGAGTAAATCTAGTAATTCAACTGGATGATGATCCATTGTTGGCAAATGAAGAACATTAAGCCCGAACGTCTGAAGATCGCTAATATAGTTTATAGGTATCTCTCTGTGCGATAACAGAACGACTATCCCGCTGAATACCTCAGCTAATCGTTGAATATCTTTCTTTGAGGGTAATGCTGATTGAGCTAATTTACCCTCAATGATCCAAGTATACAGCAATTAAATCACCCATGTAACAATTACTATACAACTACTCTTATGCCACCTCCTCCACGACTTTTAACTTCTCGAAGTAGCTTAACAGCTCTTTTCCTACCTATTGTTCCTTTATATGCTTCTCTTCTATCTCGAGCTGGTTTACCAGATACATAGTCTGCAATAACAATAATTGATATCGAAGCACCTAGTTCGAGTATTCTTTGACGTATTTCTTGCAAGTCTACTAGTATGTTCTCTATGTTTAAGTGACCCAATGGTATTTCAATAATGGCTTCCTCTGTTCCTCTTTCTCGACTTAAACCATAAATAATTACTCCTTGGTGTTTTCTAGCGAATTCTTCAACTAGGTTTGTTAATTCACCTGTTACAATATTAGGAACGTATGGGTCTAGGCCTCTCGCTTCAACATATTCTTCAAATCTATCAAGATCTAGCGCTACTATTAATCCATAGACAAGCACTCTATCAGATTGAGCATTGAGATCTTCATTCCATTTCATGGTCCAGTGGCTGCCCGCCTCATCACGATCCATAAGTATGTATTGGGAGCTATTAAGTATTTGACATATAAGAGTATCAATTATGAAAAATCAAAGTAGATGATCTTATAATTCCTCATATTCTTCTCTGGGTCCAATTACACATCCTGCTTTATAAAGTCTGTCATATATTTGGTGAACCGCTCTCTCAACCTCGATCTCTTCTTTGGCTCCTGTTATAACCATTTTACCACTACTAAATATCAATAACACAACGCGTGGATCACGCATCCTGTAGATTAACCCAGGAAATTGCTCAGGCTCGTACATACAGTCCTCGAGATAATAAGCGGCTTTCTCAAGATTAACATACGAGTGTAGATCCCCTCCAGCTACGATATTTTGGATCTGAACACGTGGTTTTCCTCGTACTCCCTCTCCATATTCTGATCTCAGTATTCTATCGATTGTCTTAATTATCTTCTTCACTGCTTCAATTAATTGTGGAACACTCTTAGCACCTGTAACTACCATTTTACCTGATCTAAACACAAGAGCCGTTGCTCTCGGTCTATCAAGTTTGAAAATAACGCCTGGAAATTGTTCTGGTTTATATACATTATTGGGTAGTCGTGTTTCAAGTAGGTCGATGTCTATGTCATGATCTAATATTACCGTAGAGACAATATTTTCAATCCTATACGTCGGCTTCGGCTGTGATATCGACATTACTCTCCACCTTTTAAGCATTTTGTATTTAGATGACAAGGGTTTATAAGCATATCTAAGTTTAATAACCTGGTTAGTTCCTTTGATTACATTGTATTATTTACATTATTCTTAAGAACGCGTAAATTACAAAAGGTGTTAGAAATACATAAGTAAATAGAAGTATTGCCGTCTCCTTGACACTAATTGATAATTCCTTTATTATATAATCAATACTATCTCCCATGAGTTTTAAATCCATTCTACAATTGTATAACCAAGCAACCTCTGAATATGGTTTTCTAGTTATCAATGAACAATTATTTTCAATGGTTTCAAGAAGTTCTGGTGAATCATGAATAGGTATGTATACTATGTGGGATCTTGTTCCAGTCTCGGAGTGTTCATCATTTGTTATAACCTCTATAAGATCCGTGTTAAGTATACTTGCTTTCTGAAGAACAAGATCTCTCACACCTGGTTTCATATTATTGCCTCTTAAGTAAATTACGCATACTTCCTCTCTGTTATCTCCAGTTATACAAGCAATACATCCGTATCCATTCACTAGACCAGGTGCAATAGTCTCAAAGCATTGATACCTATACCTCACCTTAACAGGAGTTCTAGACTTGTGCTTTTTGATTTCATCTAGAGCCATATCAAGGGCTTCGCGTAATCCATTTAGATCTAGCTTCTCTGTGAGCTCCCAGTTGTGTGAGTCCAATATTATGAGGTCATGTAGACCCATTGATCGAGATTTTAACTCGAACTCTAATTGTATCTCATAGGGAAGATCATCAATTCCGCTACCAGGCCTTGATACAATTATAAATGATAGTTTGTCAAACACTATGCCTAGTAAATTCCATTTTTTATGTTCTAGTTTAAATGCGCCATGATAATATAGCTCGGTTTTCTCGCTGTTAATATATGTCTTTACTAATTCATTGATGAACTTGTCCTTGTATACTGATGACACTATGTTCCTATCATGTGATCCAAGTCCATGCAGAGAGATAATATTATTTACTCCAACATCTCTAAATACCTCGATGAGCACATCTGGCAGTGTACTGCTTCCAATATTCGAAAATGGTCCATAATGAACATCCGTATAAACTAACACGAGATCACCTAGTTCGACTAATCTAGGGTTAACGTATTGAACTTCACCTATTTCATCAAATGCTTTTTCAATATTTGTTCTCCTATCGAGCCAGTTCTGAAGAAATAAAGTTCCAAGTTCTGGAAATGTATAGTTTAATATTTTCCGCCTAGACATGTAAATATACATTAACGCGTCGACCATAACTAGTATAAATATTGTGAAAACACCAATAACAACATCCTGCCTTGAATAGAAATTAATAGAGTAAGAAAGTCCAAGCGTAAACATAGGTGGTAAAGTAGATAGAACATATTTAGATACCGCTGTTCCATCTAGTCCAAGTGTAACTACGATGAGAAGTGTTGTTGATGAGACTACTGCTATGAGGCTACTTCCAGTAGCTATTGTGAATACTACAGTGTATACTAGTATCGCGAGTGATAATCCAACAATTCTCTTCCATTTGTAGAATATAGTTTCTTCACTGAGCTCAGCGTAGATCTTGTAAAATAACGTTACTAAGAGACTATTAACCAATAATGGAATAGATATCTCTCCCAGTAGTATTACTAGTAGAATACTTATAACCATAAATACAAAAACCAATATTTGCCACTTCGGCAGTGTGAATAATACCATGTAGTACTTACTTACAATAGCTTTTGGCTTATATGTCTTCACCGTAGTGCACCATGATATATAGATTACCTAATGGTTCTAACCATAATGATATATTGGTTATATTAAATAAATTGGCTCACAAGTAACTTAATATAATTGACTTTGAAATAACTATGTTAAGTCACCACATGCGCAGAAAGCCTCGTGAATCAATGCATGTAAATACTCCATATCCTCGATGATCTTAGCAGATACTAATACTGCTCTGAAGGGTCCTTTCGTTTTATTGACTATTTCCACCAGATCAGGTATAATATCTGTTGCTAATCCTTCATCGATAGGTTCCCCCAGAAGCTTCGAGGGGTTTATTACCAATAACTCAGCTATTCTAAGGTTTCGTGCAATGTCTCTCTTGTTGATAATAGGAACAGTTATTAACCCTGTTTTAACCTGGATCAAGACGAATAGAAACCATAAGAAGACAGCGTCTGATACTTTATCAATAGCTGATGCATCTATAAGATAGGCTATAACCACGTTACCTAACTTCACCAGAGATTCAAGAAAAACTCTGCTGGATGGCCTGAATATAAAAGCTTCCATCTGGCCTGGTGTATCCACTAGTATTAAATCCCATCTACTCGGGTTTGAGAATGGGGGCTTGTGAAGAATATCAGTGGTTTTCTCAGCGATCAACTCTGACGCTTTTATAAATGCTCCATTTGGTCCAAGACCATATTTCTCCATTATATATCTTAATGTAAAGAATTCTCTAATATCGAACACGGGTTGATACTCGATATTTTCTGCCCCTGGGTCCAGGTTCACTATTCCAACTTTCATTAGTAATCTTGTGCTAGCCCACTCTGAGTAAGCTTTCACAAGGCTAGTTTTTCCCGATCCAGCAGGACCAACGAAAACAACTATAATTGGAGGCATTAATACCCCGTGGAAATGTTTAATGACATGCTTTCATACAGGTGTCTTTACGAGATCTGCTAGGTCTCTTGAACTTGTTCAGTAGTAATTTTCCTTAACTGGCGATTATACATCTCAACTATTTCACTCACAGTGGTTGCATCTTCTGGTCTTTTATCAGGTCTCCATCTTATGAATCTTGGAAATCTAATTGATATACCAGCATCTTGCTTAACAACTCCCATTCCACATGTATGAATAGGTGAGAGAGTTAGCTCAGCGCCAATAATCTCCGCGACTAAAACAGGCTCCACCCATACATCAGGCTCTAGCTCGGCCACTACTCTAGGGTGTTTTCTATCTCTTATGTATGGTTTAAGCATATCTGGTAATTTATCGAGATCCTCGTCTTTAAATCCTGAACCAACTTTACAAATGGATTCAAAGGTATCCTTCTCTGGATTATAGGCAGCCATTAGCAGAGCACCATATTTACCACTTCTTCTACCCTTTCCATGGAAAGCCCCGATGACTACCAGGTCTACAGTGTCAACCATCTCGCTCTTGTAATCCCTCTTGTATTTAATCCATAACCATCCACGAACACCAGCTTGGTAGACAGAGTCTGAGTGTAAAGCCTTTGCCATTACACCCTCTGCTCCCTCGCCTATAGCCTTTAAGAAGAACTCTTCCAGTTGCTCAGGTGAGGTGGCTTTAACATACTCTGCTATTGTGAAGTCTTCTGATTTATCTACTATGCTCTCAAGAGCTTTCCTACGCTCTGGCAGAATTCTCAAGGTATAGTCTTCTCCATTGAAATACAAGAGATCAAATAGAAATACCTTTACAGGATACTCCTTTATCGCTATGTGAATATCGTGTTTTCTCTTCCTATGCATTAACTCCTGGAAAGGCTTTAATTCCCCTGTCTCAGGGTCGTATGCGACGATCTCTCCCTCAATTATTGCTTCATCCGCTTTAACTCTCTCAAGAACCATTTCCACGACATCTGGATATTGATGAGTAATGTTTTCAAGTCTACGTGAGAATATCCAGACCTTCTCATCTTTTTTATGTAACTGGGCTCTTTCACCATCGTATTTATACTCTATAAAAGCTTCCCCACCTGTCTTTGTTAGAATTTCCCGTGGATCACTTAACCTCTCAGCTAGCATAGGTCTAATGGGAACACCTATCTCGGGTTTAATGACTCTTAGTTTCTCCAGACCTTCTGATGCAAGTATTAATGCAACCTCTCCAAGATCTGCTCTTAGATTATATGCTCTTTCAATGATCGGCCTTGCTTGCGCCCCGCCTCCATATGTTGAAGCAAGCGCATCCATTATTGTTGCATCTCCAATACCAACCCGTAGCTTACCTTGTATAAACCTAACTATGAACTTTGCTTCTTTGTGGGATGCTTCTCTAAGTAATCCAGCCGTGAGTCTAATTTTTAGATCCTTACTTCCCTCACCCTGAAGTGAGGCTATTTTCACAAGTGTATTATAAACATTTAGGACCGTAAGCTCAGCAACTTGCTTCTGTGTAAACGCGAAGAGAGTTGCGCTTGTCTGCCTTGACTGGACTTGCTTTAGCCTCTCAACCGCTTTGCCAAGGTCCCCCGTTTCCTTTGCTAATCTCTCAACCTCGCTCTCGGAGGAATTACATGCGATCGAGATTGCTTTAATTAATAACTTTTCTCCTACCCCGAGCTCTGGCATTCCTTTCCAGTCAGGCCATAATACACCCTGAACCAAGTAAACAACTTTATTAATGATCTCGGGTGGAGTGCTCTTGAACAAGTTAACCAAAAGCGCAACCATCTGTGTCCTGGATGTTATAAGTTCAAGTCTATCAATAACATCAACGAGAGGCCTGAGAGGCATGTCAACCATTGAATACACCATTAGAGATATACTTATTTACCACCTAATTAAGGAAATGGTATTTACATTATCTCAATATATATAACCAGAGAATAAATACATAGTATTAGATGATGAGAACCCGGCAAGTATGAGGACATGATTGATCAGAGTTAAGCTGATCGAATATATGTGAGATATATAATCCTATAACTTACTCTCTACTTATCAATTATCTCATCTCTTATAGAATAGTAAGGAGTCATAGTTAAGCGATCTTTATACTGATGATCTGCAGAGAGACCAACATTTGAGTAATCTTTTGAAACAAAAGACATTGATTTCCCTTTCTCAATTAAAGTGTGGTTCGCTATATTAGATATCTATGCAAAGTGTAAATGTGAAAAACTGTTTGCTACTTACATGGCTGAAAACCCAGGGCTAAGATCCTCTCACTGATCTTTAATACTTCCTCTTCGCTTTGATCGGTCTCTATTAGTTGACATTTTGCATAAAACTGCTTCCATGATGGTTTTTCGGGGCATATGATTTTCATCTCCTTTGCCCTCTTCTCTGGATGGGTAACTATATCTATGTAAGCCCTCGTTAGCGCTGCCACTACAGACTCGTGAAGTACTATAATTTGATCACATAATTCAATCACGAACCTAGCATGTAAATGACCCCTCGGTATAAAAGCAATAATCCGGTTTACTTTGTCATTGGAGTATATCCTAATCTGTTCATTTTCCAAATTCACACCTAGAAAGTAATCTAAAATCTCAAAATAATAACCAGTATATGGTATATATTTAGGGAATGTAATTGACAGATCTAACATACTGGGATTGCTACATACTAGTTCTCGAGGTATCCGAGACCACTATGATAAAACTCAGAAAACAGTATCTCTATGTAGAGCCAGATATATATATCTATATTGGATCATCAAGAAAACCCGGGCTGGCATTATCAAGACTCGCCAGACATCTAGTAAGAGAGAAGAAAAGACATTGGCATATCGATCATTTAACAACTTCGCCCAATACAACCATCAGGGGAGTGTTCTTATTAAAAACGAAATATAAAGACTGCGAATATGAGTTGACGAAACTATTCGTCAACAAGAACTTAGAATATGTGAAAAGATTTGGAGCTAGTGACAAGGCACAAGAACCATCGCACTTGTTTAAATGTGATAATAATTTAAGTACATGCCTATCGCAAATATCTAGTTGTCTTGAATCCAATGATTCGATAAAGGAACTAGTGTACGCCATATAGTTTAGCTAAGCAAAACATATTTTGTTTTAATGTAAAAACAATGTATGTATATTAGGTGTTTAAAAATAGCATTATTTTGTAAATTATCCAAGCAAAACTATTCCTTCTGGAATTCTAATCCTTGTCGCAAGACTTGACCATAACCTATACACTATGAATCCGTTTTCTGGTCCTATTGAATCTACCTCGGCAAAGCCTCCGTAGACTATGTCCAAGATCTCTCTTCTAGTTGAGATCACTATTGCCTTGTCTTCTGGCACATGTGTGCTTATAGTAACTTCATCCACCATTTCCTTGATTCGCTGGAGATCAGTCATACCTGTCTTTTCTGAGATAGCTAGTAATTTGGTGAATCTAGCTGGGCTTATAATTAAGAGATATGGTCTTGGTATCCCTCTCTTATAGAGCTCATTAACTGCCTTAGCAATATCTACTACTGATACACCAGGTTCATCCCAGGAGCTTATGGGTAGTTTAACACCTGCTTCGTTTATTAATGATTGAACTATTTTTTTCTCCTCTTCTTCGATGAGTTCACTTGTTGCTTTGGTAACATCGGGCATTTCTAGTAATTGCTTGGTAATATAATATTGATCGATCGATCTCTGAGATATTCTAAATAATCTGCTTATCTCGCATAGTGATACAATAATTCTCTCATGTTTATCAGTTACTTTTTCAAAGGATACGGCATCAACACCCCTGCCTACGACTATGACTGGGAGCTTTCTAGAGACTACTCTCTTAGATTCGATTAATCTCTTAACCTCGGTTCTTACTAGCTCATCTATGTTTGTTTCATTATTTTTATCGCTTGTTTGATTGGGATTACTTGGTTTGATACCTGTTATTTCATATACTTCTTCTGCTCCTTTTCTTAATTCCTGAACTTGCTCAGGGTCTAGGGATTTGAGAACTTCGAGAAACTCTCCAACATGCGTTTTCTCCTCTCGGGCAATGTCCTCGAATACTTTCCTTATCTTTTCATCTTCAATGCTCCTTGCTAATTGTAGATATAAGTTAATGGCATCTAATTCAGCAATAATTGCTAATCTAACTGCCTCTGTTATTTCTTGATTTGTAAGCTTCTTTCTAGGGTCTAATTCTAAAGGATGCCTTGCAAGCAAGGTACCACCCTTAATAACTATGATCTATTAGCGAGCTAATAAGTATGACTTATGGTTTTAGGAATGTAGATTTATTCGCATTTTACAATACATAAGTGTTGGTTACTCTTTATTTTATTGATATTTGTTGAAACAAGTGGTTTTGAACCATTGGTTCCAAGTCTTAGTTAGATCTTAATAAACCCTCTCGCCGCCCACATATGTTTCAAGAACCTTTATACTTCTAATTTCCTTATCTAGTAAATTAAGAGGATCCCTATCAACAATAACGAAATCCGCGTATGAGCCAGGTAGTAATGTTCCTATTTCATTTTCACTGTGAATTGCATATGATGCCCCCCTCGTATAGGTATCTAGGGACTCGATTAAACTTAGACATTCATTATTTGTATAATCATATGTAGGAGATTTCTCGTATTTTCCTCTAGTAATAGCTGCATATATTGTCTCCCATGGATCTGGCGACTCGACAGGTGCATCTGTTGAAAAAGCCATGGCTATGTTTTTTTCAAGCATTGTTTTAAATCGATAAAGCCATCTCATCCTTCTGGGTCCTAACCTATGCACAGCCCACCAATCAGAGATTATGAATCTTGGTTGAACAACGGCGACAGCTCCTATTCTAGACATCTCGTTTAATAGATCATCGCGTAAAACAGAGACATGTTCTACTCGGTGTCTAAGTTTCCTTGTGTTACCTAGTTCGACGTAAACACCTAGAACACTCTCAATCGCCTTATCACCTATTGCATGTACTGCTAGTTGCAAACCAGCCTCGTCCACTTTCTTAGCTACTCTATATAGCTCCTCGCGTTCTAATACTTGGTATCCACGTGTCCCTGGTTGATCTTCGTATGGCTCAGTTAACCAAGCTGTTCTTGCACCAAGAGATCCATCCATAAATAGCTTTATTCCCATTATTCTCAAGAAGGAATCACCAAATCCGAGCTTCAACCCCAGATCAGCTAGGTGCTTGGCAACATCTAGCCCGTCACTAGTTGGGCTAAAATATACACGCACCCTTATACGTAGTTCATTTCTACTCCACAACTCTAACAAGGCCCTAAATACCCTTAAACCACAACTTACAAAACCCACAGTTGTAACTCCATGAGATAATAGATATGCCTGTGCTTTTTTCAAGTGTCCTACGAGCTCGTCTACTTCCATGGATTCTGTAAATTTCTTATATGCCTCTCCAACCGCATTCTCTACTATGATGCCAGTTAAGTCTCCCTGTTCGCTTCTAATAATACCTCTATCAAGGGAATTCGCGAGCCCAGTGTATTTTAGACCTTTCGTATTTAACAGAGCCATGTGACCACAAACTCTTATTAACAAGACAGGGATATCGCTTACTACGTCGTCGATATCTTGTCTCATTGGATACCTCTTGTCTACGAATAACTCGTGATCCCACCCTCGTCCAATAACGAATCTTGGTTTAGTTCTCTCAACATATTCTTTGAGTTTATTTTTTAACTCGAAGATACTCCTAACATCTCTTAGATCAAGCGTAGTTAGAGCAAGCCCCATTGAATCCATGTGAACATGTGCATCTATGAAGCCTGGGATCACTACCTTACCATCTAGGTTGATAATATCCCCGTTAAGAGCCCTAGTTAATTCTGACACACGAGATGAGCTTCCAGCATATAATACTCTTGAATCTTGAACTAATATGGCATCAGCTAATATTAATGGCGCATAGGATAAGTAGATCTTTCCATTTATAAATCCTTTAACACCCATATCGTTATGCCTCGATATTGAGTAACACATCTAGTCAGATTAATATAGATGGAAGAGGCTAATTATAGCTAACCCACCAAGTTTTTATTTAAATAAGCACTCTAAGTGCGTTTTCTATAAGTATTTAAACGAGGTCTTATAACTTTATAGATATATACATAAAAATGGTGCGGTAAATGGGTATTTCAATATCTAGGATTGTGAATATTTTATCCAAGCTTGGATCAGAGTTCACGATCGACGATCTTATTTCAAGGTTTAATTTAGCTCCCTCGACAGCCAGGAGATATTTGTACTACATGCTTAAGAATGGTATTATATATAGGAACAATGGTAAATATAAACTCACCGATTATGGAAAATCCTTGATCGAGAGCATTGACGCTGCAAGAAGAGAAGTGAGCGAGGAATATTCGTATGTCTTCACGGATCTTAGTGGAAGTCCAATAATACTGAAAATTAACTCAATTGAGAAATTATATGGAGTAATTAAGTACAGACTCATCCCAGTGGAGATCATTCAATACCATATAGAGCGAGGTTACTTAACAACATGGATAAGTGAACAAGTAGGGGCGAAGACCTTGGCCACGAGACTTAGAGAACAGAGAAATATCTATGAAGTGCTTAAAATACTCGAAGAATACCTAAAATAAAACTATAAGATATCTGTGAGATAGCAATATATGTATTACACCAAGTAAGCTAAATCAAGGATATCTCGCTATATTAACCATGTTTTACTTCAACATACGATCTAATCATTTCATCTTATCTGATAAATACTCTTTTCAATGATGTATTGATCTATTTGAAGTGAATCATTGCATATTTGGCAGACTATTTAATTTTTAATTCTCATAAAGCATGTATACTTGACATGAAAATAAATGGATCTATAGAGGTTTTAGTATAATTTTTACCTGCTCTATATAGCTAACAATATCAATCGTCGACTCCCTTGCCGCCGCGTCAATAACCATCTCAGTTAATCTCGGATTGAAGAGGAACATCGCACCCATCAAGATAATAATCATCGAGAGCAACAACATTGATATAATAGCAGATTTCATAGTTAAGGGTTGAATTGTTTTCCTCGGGGTTTCAAAGACCACTATGTATAGTAATTTCATATATGCTAGTAATCCAATAGCACTCGCGATAACCATAATTATCGCTAAGCCAATATTTAGCTCGAATAATGCCTCATATAGCATTAACTTCGCGAGAAAACCAGGTAGTGGTGGGATGCCTGCAAGTGTTAAAACGGATATTATGAATATAAACCCAACTAGTGGAGACCTCATGCCAGTGCCAGATAGGTCATCTATGAGTCTTGTATTTGCTTGTTTAATGAAGTAACCAGCACTTAGGAAAAGCGTGGCTTTCGCGAAAGAATGCATGGACATATAGTATAGTGTTGCTCTAAGCCCTCCATGAGTTAAGCAACCCAAACCCATGAATAGGAAGCCTAGATTCATGACCGTAGAATAAGCTATAAGTCTCTTAATGTCTCGCTGTGTATTCATCAACAACGCGCCAACAATTGCCGATAACCCACCCATTAGTATAGTTATCAACGAGACTAGTGATCTAATTATCCCAAGCGGATCATTATTAACTAAACCCGTGCCGATGTAGAGTATTTTATATAAACCAATAACACCTGTATTGACTACAAGACCACTAAGTAAAGCGGAGATAGGTGTAGGAGCAGCTGGATGAGCGTCTGGTAACCAGAAATGATTAGGGAAAACACCACTTTTAATACTGAATGCCCATAACGACAAGACAAGTATTATGCCAAAAGCTAGTATCTCGATCATTTCATGGTGATTTGTTAATTTAATTGAGAAATCCACGAGGTTTAAGGTACCATAGAAATTATAAACCAAGCCCATTGCGAGTAGATAAAGCGCTGTGCCAAGAGATGCTATGAACGCGTATTTTAAACCAGCAACAACGGATATTGGTCTATGTCGATAATACATCACAAGAGCATAGGCCGACACGCCTGCAACCTCTAACATGACGAATAAGTTGAATAAATCACCGGTATATATAACTCCAAGTAATCCAGCAGCATTGCCAAGTAGCAGGGCTGAGTACCATGGATAACCTTCATCAACTATATAGCCTACGCTATAAAGAGATATTGCAAACAACACTATTGATGTAACAAAGCCCATAAGAGCTGTAAACTTATCTACAATATATGTAATACCTATTGGTGGTGGCCATCCACCTGCTTTAAAAACCAATGGATTACCAGATGTGTAGGCATTGTGCATGATAATACTAGTCAATATTATTAAGATCAACATTGTGAAGGTCGTTAAAAACAAGATCAATGATCTACTCTTAGTGAGTAAGTATACTAATGGAATAGTGAACCCTACTAAAGCAGGAAGAAAAGGAGCTAATCCTATGATCAACTCAATCATGTTATCACCTCATTCAAATACCTTAATAGCATATTTCTCAAACTCGCTGCTTATAAGTCTCCAGGCCTCCTCCGGCTCATCAGTGAGAGTGTTGATCCAGTTAACATAAAAATACCCATCTCTCTCATCTACTACTATTGTTCCAGGAGTATTCGTAATAGAGCCCATTATCAATAACCTAGCATATCTGGTCTTCGACTTCACAGGGATTTTAACAATACCTGGTTTTATATCCATTGATATAATTCTCTTAACTACATCTATATGTGCTTTGATCTCAATTATTGTCATATACTTAAAGAAGTAGTAAATTAGTGCGAGGAATCTATCTACCTCGGTTAGCTTCTTTTCATTTACTATGAGGTATTTTGCCGACACTAAGCTCAGTCCAAAACTTACTAATAGTCCAGTTATCAATGTGTATAATGAGAGCGAGCCCGAGAACAAGACGTATAGAGTAAATATCATCGCCCCAGTTATTATGTATTTGATCACTACTCACCACCCTCTTCGAGAAGGGATCTTATAGCTCTACGTGCATCAGTTGTATTAGTCAATCTGTAGACTTGTATTATGCCAAATGCAATTAATGCATTAACAGCTAGCCCAATAACTATCCCAGTTAATACAAGGGCTTGTGGAAGGGGATCCGATGCGTGTGTAGATAAGAACATCGCCGACTCCTCCGAGTATTCAGAGTACACAGGTGGAACCAGTGGATATTTGAATATGTATCCAACGAATATTATCGAGATGAATATTGTATCCGACAGTATTGTTAATGATATTAATTTCTTCACAAGGCTTGGTCTATATACAACGCCATATATTGATAACAATGCATTTACAGCTAAAATACATATCATAAGTATGAATGTATATTCTTCAAGCATTCATCTCACCTTTGAAATGTGTTTCCGGTATTGATAAATACATAGTGACAGCCGTGAAACCAGATGCTACTGCTAAGAACTCGAATAAATTGTATAAAGATATACTGCCACTTATTGGTACTGGTAAATCAAGGAGAAATGCAGGGTAAAATCTTTGATTAGTTACTATTTCCAAGCCTCTTATAATTGGTAATAAAGCTACTAGCCCGATAGCAGTTAGAGATGCACCTCTTATTGCAACAAGCCTTGTAGATGTTATTCCTTGTTTTATCATCGTGCTAACGGAAAACACTGGAACTAGTATCATCATTGAAACAGCGAGAGCCGAGCCTCCTGGGAATCCCCCCCCTGGTGTTAAATGACCATGAAAAGCTATTGCTGCTGAAGTAGTGGCTATTAATAATGCAATTATCTTCGTCGAAGTTTTTGCCAAGGCTGTTAAACCTACTTGAGTCTCTATTTTTACCTCCTTCGATACTCTAAATATTGCTAAGCCACCAACAATTGCTAAGTATAATACAAGGGTCTCGTAAATTGTATCAAGTCCTCTATAATCCCATACAATTGCTGCAACAGCTTCTGGACTTGCTGTTTCATTGATAGTGTTAAATATATAGTATTTGGCAATTAAGCGTAGTTCTCTTGGAACCTCTATGTAAACAAAGCTTACAAATACAATTGGGATTAATAGGATCAGAGCTACCATGATTACTAGAAAGAATGCTCTCTTATTCATCAATTAACACCCTCATATCTCTCTGTCTTGCTAACTACAAAAACAAGGAGAGCTGAGTATAATCCAACCGACACAGCTATGTATGTCATTACAATGTCCGCGGCTGCCATTACTTGTAATGCTATTGCATAAGCAATGCTTTGGCCAGCTGAGAAAGCTATTGCTTTAAGTAAGTCTTTCTCGGTAATAGCCATGTATACGAATACAAGGCTTAGTAACATTGCACATATTATCAACATTAATGTGAGGATCACTTCTCCTCATCCTCTAGCAATTTATCAACTATAGGAATCCAAGAGACGCTGCGAGATTTATGAGTTGCATATGCTAACACGTGACTACCTACAGGTGCAACCAATAGTAATATAATAGCTGTAGATATCGATGCGCCTGCTATTGCATAGTTCCCTGGTAGATCAGGGAGACCTAGAGCCATGAGAGCTATCCCTATAAGTGGCAACACTGCACCATATATTGCTCCTATAGTCGCCGCGTGTAGTCTAACATAAAAATTCGGGAATCTTATCATACCAATAG
>JAWAPI010000015.1:0-19636 GCA_038894495.1 Desulfurococcaceae archaeon | reverse complement strand
TACGGGCGAAAGGAAATCTGATACGGTATGAAATCCTTCTTTTCGCGCGCGTTCTTCAAGTAATAGATAAGTATCTTCTGATACCCTTATCCTTATCTCTTTATCTCTTTTATCGGTTATCATGAGCTTATCATCTATTTTTTCTATTAATTTAAAATGGTTAATAGGTGTTTCATTATCTTAAATCTTGACTATATAAGTGATGATCATGTTTTACAGCGATGCCCATCTCCATGTAAACCCTGTAAGTGGTCTTGGAGCCGAGAAAATCGCAAAGAAATTTAGGAACAAGGATGGATGGTTTATTTCGATTATTGCACTACCTCCACATCATTACGGTTACACAGAGCCTAGTGTGGAATCTTATCGTAAAACAATTGAGTTATTAAATAGAGAAGCTATTAGAGCCAGGGAGCAAGGACTCCAGGTATCGAGGTTTATAGGGATACATCCAGCTGAAATAGATTACTATTATAAATACGGGATATCAGCAGATAAACTAATGAAACTTATTGATGAAGTGTTAAAATTGTTTGAACAATCTGTGATCAATAATTTAGTAGATGGGATCGGAGAAGTTGGTAGACAACACTATGGAACAAGTAATGAGAGATTAGTATTCTCCGAGATCGTTATGGTTAAAGCGATGAATCTAGCCAGAGATCATGGCATACCTATACAATTGCATTTAGAGCAAGGAGGATTTGCAACAGTATATTCAATTAAATTAATATCAGGACTTCTTGGAATACATAGTGATAAAGTCATTATTCATCACTCAAACATAGAAACAGCATACTGGGCTGAATATTACGAGCACCCTTTCACAGCTCCAGTAAGGTATTTCAATGAAAAATACGCCTCCATTAAATGGAGACGTTGTATGATTGAATCCGACTTTATAGATGATCCTCAGAGGCCAGGTGTCTCAGCATATCCATGGGAGATACCCGAAGTTTTAGGTAATCTTGTTGAAAAAGGTGTGATAAACGAGGAGCAAGCTTACAAGATACAAGTAGACAATATTGTAAAGTACTTTGGAGTTAGCTATCCTTGAGGTGTCAGGGACGAAGTGCGAGATATGTGAATTAAACAATGCGTCGAGAACTTGCAGGATTTGTAATAGAAGAGTATGCGATGAAGACTACGACTATAACATAGATGCTTGCATAGGATGCAGGGAGACCCTCTGTAAGATATGTGGAAATTACCTATCTATTGGGGTATGTAAATATTGTGGAAGACAAGGATGCGAGGATTGCCTAATTCAAATATCTCTTGTTGAATATGCATGTATGGAATGTTATAGAGGGTTGAGAAGCAATGTATTTGAGAACAGGTAAACTAGATTGGCGATTTATGAACAAGTTGATCTCAATACTACCAGTAGAAGACATAGATTTAATAATGGGACCAGCACAAGGCGAGGATGCTGCTATTATTAGAATAAGAGATGGGTTTTTAGTTATACACTCTGACCCTATAACAACAGGTGTTAAGAGAGCGGGTTACTTAGCAATACATGTAGCTGGAAATGATATCGCCGTAAGAGGAGTTATGCCAAGATGGTTTCTACCGGTTGTATTGTTTCCAGCGACACTTAGGGAAGACGATATTCTAGAATTCTTTAAGGATATGAATCAAGCTCTTAGAGAACTAAATGGAATAGTGGTAGGTGGACACACAGAGGTCACTCCAGGTATTAATAGACCAATAGTTTCTGTCACAGCTATTGGTTACACAGATAAACGAGTGATTTTAACACGTGATGCAAAACCAGGTGATCTAGTATACATTATTGGTAGAGTAGGAGGTGAAGGAGCTGGAATAGCAGCATGGGATTTCGAAAAAGAGCTAGTGGATAGAAATGTAGATGTCAATATAGTTAACATAGCAAAGAAGTACATATATGAAATAAGCGTTGTAAAGCCAGCACTTAAGATAAAGAACTATGTAAATACAATGCATGATGCCACAGAGGGAGGTATTCTCCAGGCGCTTAGAGAAGTCGCCATTGCAAGCAAAGTCTCCATTACTATGAATAAGGATAGTATCAAGCTAGAAGAACCCGTGGCTGTTATATCGAAAGCTCTTGGATTAGATCCTCTAAAGTTGTTGAGCAGTGGTTGTATAGTTGCGACAATTCCTCCCTTAAACAAAATGGATTTCGAGCATGAGCTAGAAAGCATGAATTTAATGTATAGTCTTGTGGGTGTCGTAGAGAGTGGAAATAGTCAAGTGGTTATAAGACATAACGGTTTAATCGAAGTAATAAATGAAGACGTGGTTGATGAAATTTATAAACTATGGAGTTAATTCAACGGATATGGTGTGTGAGTATGGAGCAACCTTACAAAAGCCTAGAGACTAGCATCAAAATAATTAAGTCAATAATAACAGCATTGGAAAAAAATGTTATCAAGGCAGGTGAAGGAGTAGATAAGAAAACAATAAGCCTGACATCTCGTATAATCCAATTATTGGAAAAAATAAGTATCATATACGATAACTTATTGAAGAGGGTAGAGGAGGTTAGCGATAATGTTATTGAGCTAACGCAAAACATATACTTGTTTAGAACACCTAGAGAAATAGTGTTATTGAATACGAAGCCGGAGCATGTAGCACTCGTTTATAATCATGAAGAGAATAGTATATCTTTGAGGTCTCGAGTGGGGAGACTAGAGTTTACATCAAACTCTATGATCGTAGAGTCTCGCGGTATCTCGTTGAAAATATCTCCATTAGTAGCTACAACACTTTCTAAACACAAGGATGAGATGAGGATTGTTTTAAAGTACTTTGAAAAAATCGTATATAATAAATTGTTACCCAGCGTCGAGAAAAGAATCGTGAAGAAGCTATAGATATTGTGTTAAAAATACTAAGCTAAGCTGTTGCTTTTGTCTGCTCTGACTCTGGTAGTAATGATACCTTTGGTAACTCAGCGAATTTCTCTCTCATCTTTTGCTCAGCGACTATCTTAGCTTCTTCTAGTATCTTCTTAGCTTCTGCATCTGCACTAACGTCTACTGATAGGTCAATTATGCTGCCACCCATCGCCGTCTCAAGCTCTCTTACAGCTACCTGGAGATCAATCCATACATCGGGGGCAATGTTTTTAACTATGCCAAGAGCCTCTCTCATTACACCTACTACTGGTGCAACTTCGCCAACGGCTCCACCATATATGATAAATGTCTCTAGCTTCAATGCAGCGTGCTCAAGCGCGTATTGCACAGTTAATAGTTGCTTTGATATTTTTCTAATCTCAGCTACTTCTTTTGCATACATCTTTGCTCTTAGTTCATCTTTCTTTATTAAGGAGTCTACGATGCCTTCGAATAATACTTTATCTCTTTCGGATAGTTTCTCCACGTAATTCTGTATTCTACCCATTGCGGTTTTCAACCTGTATTGTGCAATAATCGCTTTTTTCTCCATAGATTCTTGCTCGTTGACAAATATCTTCTTTAACTTATCCGCGATAGTTTCCTCTCTCTTCCAAGCCATATTACATCCCAGAAGCGTTATTGTATTTAATTAGTTTTTAAAGCCCAGGGGATTGCTTATATATCTTGGTGTAATATTTGAGCTTAGATACGTATATAAATTGTTTCGAAGGCTGCAACATGAGGCACCTGGAAGCCCTTGCAATGCTTGGGCTAGCTATAGAGGTCAATGTAGAGAACTGTGAGAAAAATAGATTTAAGAAAATAGTTATGAGACTATATGATGGGAGAACGATCTCATCGATGTGTTATTTCGAAGAGGAAGTTGAGCAATCTATAAGGATTATAAACACTTACATTAATATCGCGAAGAAAAATAATGCGATAGGTAAGTTAAAGATAGTCGAAGAAACTAAGATAGAGGAGTAATGGTTATAAGGAAAATTTTACTAGGTATCAAAGGTGATGACCGGTATTACCAGTGATTGATGAACGAGCCCCAGGGACTGATTGAGTTAAATCAGGGTGAAATAAATTCAGATTAACATCACAGCGAGCCCTGCTCAGACACCACCTTCCTCTATCATTACAAGAGAATGGTTTCTCGAGATAGCTATATACATACTCATTGGCTTATCTATCATTATTTCAATTGTAGTTATATTCCTTAACAGGAGACCGCTTAAGGATCAGAGACTACATGATATTAAATAATTTGTTTTGAGATTGGACTTGCATACTTGTATCGAACAAGACTAATTCTATAATAGGGTCTCAGAAGATTAAGTTGATCGATGCTATACTCGTTTAAAACAGCGATCAACCCGCCAAGATCTATATGAAGCGGTATCGAGCCGCTTCTCAGAATTACTAGCAATGCGTTACTTAATAGATTAGTCGTTATAACAAGATCTTCCAAAGGATCAGATCCTTTGTACTCGGGGATAAGATGCCCTATTAAATAATCATTCTCAATCCCATGTTCATAATAGAAACTTGTCTTTGCGATAACTTGAAGCGCCTTATATATAGCATTTATGGGTACTTCATGGGTTATTGATGCTAACCTAATACCGGGACAAGTAGCGTTTAATTCGTTAAAAAGGTCAATATGCGATTTTTCATTAAGTCCATTCGAGAGTAATATTACTAGGTATGGAGTTATAAATGTGTAATAGCAACAGTTACCTGTGTATTTCTCGAGTGTCTTATCTATGCTCTCTCTTAAAAATTCTCGTTTTTTCTCAACCAATGATTGATCAATCGATATAACAGTATACCTACTCATAGCTTTCTTCACATGGATAATATTATTTAGCAATATGCTTATATCTAATTCTCGGGGTTTTTATGGGAGGAATTTTCGGTGTAATATGTAGAGATAAGATACCGAGTGGCAGCATCCTAGAAGGGTTGAGAAGGCTGATCTATAGAGGCTATGATGGAGCCGGGGGAGCTATGCTACGCGGAGAACATATCGAGATTAGAAAAGCACCTGGTAATTTACTCAATTTATCTAAGCAAATAGATTTCGTCAATATACACTCGGCTGTTGCAATTGGACATACTAGATATGCTAGTCGTGGATGGCCTGTTTACGAGAACACTCATCCATTACTAGATTGTTCAGGCAAGATAACAGTGGTTGGTGACGGAATTATAGAAAATTACGAGGAGGTAAAGACAAAACTGGAGAAAAGAGGTCATGTATTTAAGTCAAGAACAGATACAGAGGTAGCAATTCACTTATTCGAGGAATATGTTGGAAGTGGTAGGGATGAGATAAGTGCACTAATTAACGTCTCTAGGGAGTTAAATGGTAATTATGCATTGGTTTTCTTAAAACCTCCATTCAAAAAACTATACTTTATTCAACATGGTCAGCCATTAGTAATAGGCTATAATTACGATAAAAACTGCGTTTTCATTTCGAGTGATCTACCATCTCTTTACGGATTTGCGGAGTCAGCTTACATAGTGGAAGATAACGTGATTGGATCAGTATCAATAGACTCGATGGAATTGTATGAAATAACATCCGGAGAGAGAATTGATCTAGGTAAACTCCAAGTTAAGAGAGTAAAATATGTATTTGAGCATGTTGAAAAAGGCGGCTACCCACACTACATGATCAAGGAAATTTATGAAATACCAGACGCTATGAATAGAACACTTTTATCAATTATGGAGAAGTATCTGAGACTAGCATCAATGATAATAAGAGGGTCTCGTAACGTATTCGTCATTGGCACGGGAACAAGTTTCCATGCAGCTCTGACATCGACATATTATTTCAGTGAACTATCTGGTATCGAGGTAATGCCAGTATCGGCGGCGGAGTTTCCGTATTCAATGCTTGAGAATGTTGAAACTGGAACAGTTGTTATTGCAATTAGTCAAAGTGGTGAGACGAGCGATGTTATATCTAGTATTAAGATGGCAAAGCAACGCGGAGCTGTTATAATAGGCATCACAAATAACGTTGGGTCAAGACTTGCCCTCGAATCAAACGTGTATCTCCCAATAGGCGCGGGACCAGAATTAGCGGTTCCTGCAACTAAGACATTTGTATCAACTCTTATGTCACTTTTACTTCTTGCATCCTATACAGGTGTATTTGTTGGTAAACAGTCGTATCAAGACCATAAGCAGTTAGTAGATCAATTAAGAGATTTCAGTAGGAAAATCCAAGACCAGCTACCATACATTGAAAAGAAAGTAATTGAAATCTCCCAGGAATTAAAAAACATGCAAAACGTATACTTAGCGAGCAGTGGAATCACTTATCCAATTTCACTTGAGGGGTCATTAAAACTCAAAGAAGCGGCGTTGATACACGCTGAAGGATTCCAACTAGGTGAGCTCAGGCATGGCCCACTTTCATTGATTACCCCAGGATTCCCGGTTATCGTCATAGAACCCTACGAAGAGCAAGCTTTGCCACTCTTTCTTAAAGTCCTAGGTGAGCTTGAAAATAAAGGAGCAAGGATAATTTCTCTAGAGGCTAGGAGTAAAACAAAGCATTGTTTGATTGAGCTAATACAAACCACGAGATATATGTACCCTATATCGGCCGTGATACCACTACAACTAATATCATATTATACTGGTTACTTCAAGGGATTACCAGTGGACACTCCACCAGGCTTAGCAAAGACGATTACTACATAGGGATATCTATTAAATACCATACTTGAGATATATAATTATATAATAGTTGCAATTTAATAAACAAAGTGAGGCGATGAAGATTCTTAATCAGATTGAGTGGTGAAATAGATCTCCGGCTCCGAGCCGTTCACGTATAAATTAAAATATAAACTCTCTTGCATGATGATTTTATCCAGACAATACAGGTGTAAGAATGGGATTTCGGATTGATCCATGGAGCCATGTGGTAATAGATGACTATGAGAAATTAATGGAAGAGTTTGGCATGAGATCAATTAGCGAACTAATAGAAAAGTATAAGCTAAGTCACTATTACTTCACAAGAGGTGTTATTTTTGGACACAGGGACTTCGATGTATGGCTTGATAAGCTATATTCAGGAGAAAAAGTAGCTGTGTTAACAGGCTTTATGCCTAGTGGAACTCCACATCTAGGAACAGCGATGGTTTATGAAGAACTAAAATACTTTCAACGAAATGGAGCATATATTAAAATAGCTATCGCCGATGCAGAGGCTTACGTGGTTAGAAGAGAGGATCGAGGATCTGTAATTGAGAGAGGATTAGATTTTATCGCACATGCAATAGCGTGGGGGATAGATCCCGATAATGCTGGGTTTTATTTCCAGACAAATATGCAGAGCTCATATTATAGATTGATACAGATGTTTTCCAGGAAAATAACTGAGGCAGAGATAAGAGCGATATATGGAGATCTCTCACCAGCAAAGATCATTGCATCACTTACGCAAGCAGCAGATATTTTACACTTACAACTAGATGAATACGGTGGTTATAGACGGATCTTAGTCCCGGTAGGGGCAGATCAGGATCCGCATCTTAGATTAACAAGGGACCTAGTGGATAGATTTGAAAATGAACTACCATTTACAAGGCCAAGCTCTATATATCATAAGCTTCTTCGAGGACTTGACGGTAACAAAATGAGTAAAAGTAGGCCTGAGTTCGCAATTCATTTAGATGATCCCGTTGAAATAGCTGAAAAAAAGTTAATGAATGCTTTAACAGGGGGTCGGGCAACTGCAGAGGAACAAAGACAGTTAGGGGGTGAGCCACATAAATGTACTGTTTACGAGCTTTATACGTATCATTTAGTTAGAGACGAGAAAGAGCTAAAGGATATATATACTGAATGTGTAACAGGTAAAGTGCTTTGTGGTCAATGTAAGAGAAGAGCAGCTAGTAAACTAAGAGAACTACTAATACACCATCAAGCTAAGTACAAGGAGGTGTTGGGGGAAGTAGATAAATACATTGTAAAACCAGGCTTCTAATTACTGTATTTCTATGCTCATCTCCTTCAATATCTCTACCGTTACTTTTTCAGGATTAGGCGAGCTTGTTATAGCAGAGCCAACGATCACCACGTCTACTCCTTTATCCACGATGTTTTTGATAACGCCTGGTTTTAAGCCACCAGCAATGCTAACCCTGATCCCGAGATCGTTCTTAGCTTTTATGGCTTCGTTAACTAAGTACTCGGCTGTAACGCCACGTGCCTTTTGCATGCTTATACCTATATGAAATATTATTAAGTCCGGCTCATACCTGGCCACCTCAACTGCTCTTTTATATGGCTCTTTCACTCCTATTAGGTCTATTGCAAGGAGCTTTCCATACTCGTCTCTGACTTCGCTGGCTTCTTTTAAGGTATCCTCGTCAGCTACACCTAGAACTGTAAATACATCTGCTCCGGCATCGAAGACTATTTTTCCCTCTACGCGTGGTACATCCATTACCTTGGTGTCCGCTACTAGAAAACACTTGATTAATTCTTTCAACGATTTTACCGCTATTTTTCCCCAGGCTTTAATTAATGGTGTTCCAGCCTCTATCCAGATGTGTTCGCATTTCGTTATACTAGCTATTTTCGATGCAATATCAACTGCTCTTATAAGCTCATCGAGATCTAGTGCTATTTGTAAAACTGGGTACACTATTTTACACCTGTAATAAATATCTAATATATCAAATAAAATAATATTAGTGAACAAATGGATCCCTAGGCTGCAAGTAATGAATGGAGAAGTCAAGGAAATAAAGGCTAGAATTAGGAAAAAGATCTGGGAACTATTAGAGAGATCAAATATTGCTATGTTCCCAAGGCCTGTTCACGGCAGGATTCCTAATTTTAAAGGCGCTGACATAGCATCTAGTAAGTTAACATTACTCAGGGAATGGAACGACGCACACGTAGTCAAGTCTAACCCTGACTCTCCTCAATACTATATCAGACTTAGAGCACTGGAAGAAGGAAAACTTATATTAATGGCTACGCCTCGTTTACTAAATGGATTCATATTACTAGATCCAAGGAGAATCCAACCTAGTAAATATGCAACGGCAGCTACAATTAAGGGCGCGTTTAAATATGGATATCCTATGAAGTTGCGTGATCTACCCAAGGTAGATCTTATCGTAACGGGTTGCGTAGCAGTGGATAGACGAGGAGTAAGGCTAGGCAAGGGAGGAGGGTTCTCTGAACTAGAGTATGCCATACTTAAGGAGATCGACTCGGTGGATGATTACACACCTATACTGACAACGATCCATGACCTCCAGTTAATAGATGAGAACATACCTCTTGAAATACATGACTTTACAGTTGACTATGTATTAACACCCACAAAGATAGTTAAGATACCCGAGAGTTTCAAATATAGACCTAGAGGTATATATCCAGATTTGTTAACACAGAGAATTCGTGAACTAGATATTATAAGAGAGCTTTTCGAGATTAAGTGAAGGCACTGAGACATTAACATTATTTAGTCTTCATGGAGTCTATTAAATGAGGAGAAATTTATGAATGCTGAAAAAACTTTAGAGTTAGCTATAAAAATAGTAAATGAGGGCTTATCAAGGTTCTTTCTTCAGTTGAAATCAGAGATCTTGCAGACATCAATTAAAGCAATTGATCTAGGTAGAATCGTAGAAGATTATACTCTTCGTGGTGGTAAAAGACTACGTGCTACTCTAGCACTTGTTGGATATTGGAGTAAAGAGTGGGGAGCAGGCGATCTCAACGCGATCTCTAATATAATGGTGGCCATTGAGTTATTACAAAGCTACTTGTTAATTCATGATGATATAATGGATCGTGACGAGCTTAGAAGAGGTGGACCCACAACACACGTGATGTTTACCAAACTCTGTTTAGAAAATAACTGGTCTGATTGTGAGCATTATGGAATTTCACAGGCAATAGTCGCTGGTGATTTACTAGAGGCATCGACCATTGGATTACTTGCACATAGATCAATAGATTCTACTGTTCTAAGGGATTTAATTTACACATATTCAAAAGGACTTAGATTAGTAGCATATGGACAATACCTCGATGTAATGTTTTCAAAGCTACCTCTTCGAGAAGTTAGAGAGGAAGATGTGAGACTTGTATATGAATTAAAAACATCGTCTTACACGGTTGAATTACCACTTGTATTAGGTGCTATATCATCAGGTAAATACAACGATAAGCTTCTCAGAGAACTATCTATGTATGCTTATCCAGCTGGGATTGCTTTTCAAATAAGAGATGACATAATCGGACTATATGGTGACCCAAGTGTCACGGGTAAGCCTGCAGGTAGCGATGTTAAATCTAAGAAAAAAACAATATTAGTTACAAAAGCCTACGAGTTAGCCAGCGTTGAGGACAAGAGATTCCTTGAAAAAGTGTATAGTGAATTACACGAGGATGAGATATCGGAGGAACATGTGATCAGGGTTCGAGACATAGTTAAGGACACAGGTGCACTACATTACGCAGAGGAATTAATAAGTAACTATGTAAGTAAGACTATTAAATCACTTGAAGAATCAAATGAAATATGTATGGATGCAAAGGAATTTCTAAAATGGTTAGTATATAAGTTATCATATAGAGAGAAATAACTAAACAATGTAAGATTAGTTCCCAGTTGAGTGGAGTATTAGATATAATTTGGTTTAATTCGGTTCTCCAAAGTAACTATTAAAGCTATTGATTTCTATGTTCACGGCAACTAAGCTCGTTTTCACTGTTTGGATCAATGCGGAAAGGAGCAAGGGGGGATTTCAGTAAGCTAAATCCTATTATAATAAACATCGTGAGAATGAGAATCACGATAATAAATATAGATAGTTTTAATATAAGCAACTGCACTTCTAGGCGAGTAAAAAATAATAGGTATGTATAGAATGCTAGCAGAAAGATTGAAGACATCAAGGTTACTAAACCAATTAGCTTACGTCGATTCAATGACATCCACCAGAGACTTTAATGAGCTTTATTTAGCGATTCTATGTGAATAATAACATCACACCCTGGTAAATAAATCTACCAATATATGGGTATATAACTAGCTATTTAGTTATTAACTCTTGGTTTCACTGAGCATGTGTTTATCATGGGTAAGAAGAGAGGAGAGATCGAAAACTGGCTTAGAAGGATCTTTTTTACGGGTAAAGGTTCTGAGTATATTATATTCATTAAACATAGAGTGAATGAAGAAGAAGATGTGAAACCTATACCTGGTGAGTTATTATTAGATATCCGTGGAGGTTATATATATACGAAATCTGGCGATCAAATTCCATTTCATAGAGTTGTAGAGATAAGAACTAAAAAAGGGGAAATTGTTTATAAAAGACGCTAGATCCATCCACGTAGTTTCATAGCTTTAACTACTCTGTCAACAGCGATGGCATACGCGGCTATTCTCATTGGGTACTCTATATATTTCTTCTGCCACTCATCGAATACTCTGTGGAAGTTTTGTGTCATCATCTTATCTAGCCTAGCAAGGGCTTCCTCATCTGTCAAATAGCAGCCCATTCTATTGTGAGCCCATTCAATCCAGCTCATTGTAACTCCACCTGCATTTGCCAATATATCTGGGATTACGACCACCCCTCTTTGATGTAATACTTTATCTGCTTCAGGCGTTGTTGGTCCATTAGCTCCCTCAGATATTACTTTTGCTTTAACTCTCTCTACATTTTCGCTTGTTATCACGTTTTCGATTGCGGCGGGAATCAATATATCGACTGGTAGTTCCAATACCTCCATATGGTTTCCAGAGATCTTGGCATCTCCTTTCTTGTAGTTAATTACACTACCCGTCTGCTCTTTTATCTTGATAACTTCCTCGACATCGAGGCCTCTAGGATCATAGACGTACCCTTTACTATCACTTACAGCTACTACAATTCCGCCCCATTCAGCTAGGTACTTGGCTGCATATATACCTACATTGCCGAATCCATGAACAGCCACTGTTTTCCCTTCTAGTCCGCCTAGAACTCTCTTGGCTGCTTCTCTAGCCACTAGCGCGGTTCCATAACCTGTTGACACCACTCTTGCATATAATCCACCAAGTTCGACTGGCTTAGCTGTTACTACACCCCATGCAGGATAACCGACGATCTTGCTATACTCGTCAAAATACCATGCCATCACTTGGGGATTAGTGTATACATCCGGTGCTGGAATATCAATATCTGGTCCTACTTCGCGCGCTATTCCTGCGAAGTATTTTCTGCTTAATTCTTCTATTTCTCTTTGACTTAGTTGCTTTGGATCAACTCTGACAGATCCTTTACCACCTCCATATGGTAAACCAGCGAGTGATGTTTTCCAGGTCATCCACATAGATAATGCTACAGTTTCCCCGGCAGTCGCATTAGGGCTATACCTTATTCCGCCTTTATATGGCCCAAGTGCACTATTATGCTGGCTTCTCCATCCAAGATATGTCTCTACTTTTCCATTATCGCGTTTAATTGTAATTTTCACTTGTACTAGCTTCTCGGGATGTCTAAGTATCTCCACAACTTCGTCGGTTAAACCCAAGATACTTGCAGATTCTTTTAATTGCTTTACGGCCATTTGGTAAACAGGGTCATTTTCATAGAGAGTTGCATATTCTGACATTTAGTCCCCCGCTTAATTGATAATTCAGCGTCAGGCTTTTAAATTTATCTATAGTTACATGTCTATGTATATACGATATATATAGATATAGAGGTAGTGTTATTTGCTACATTATTGAAAAATAAGTTATTTAATTAAATTAGTTGTTCAGGAGACCCTATTAGATAATTACTGTTGTTATTGTCAATACTCATGAAAATACATGAGTTTAGATCATTGAAATATCTCTAGAACAAAAGGATCAGACCTCACACGGCTCTTCATAGATCTGCACCGAAGTCGCTCATCATCAATCTATATATCTAGGCCAAGTGGATTATAAAAATACAGAGGGGTGTGTTCTGTGAAGCCAGCTATTCTCGTAGTAGATATGTTAAAGGAATTTATATATGGAAGGCTTAGAAGCCCAGGTGCCTTCGAGATAGTTCCAATGATTAAAAATATCATTGATAAAGCACATGAAAGAAAAATTCCAGTGGTGTATCTAGGAGATAGGCATCTTCCATTCGACCATGAACTAAGGATCTGGGGTCCACACGCTATTCAAGGAGACCCAGATGCCGAGATATTGGATGAGCTGAAACCTAGCAGTATGGATATCGTATTATACAAGAGATCATATAGTGGATTCAGAGAAACGGGACTAGATTATATACTCAGAGATCTAGGAGTTGATACTGTTATCCTAACAGGTATACATACTCATATTTGTGTATTACATACAGCTATAGATGCATATTATAATAGATATAAAATAATAGTTGTAGAAGACGCTGTCTCCGCATTTAGCAAAGAAGATCATGAATACGCGTTGAAATACATGAAACAAGTTCTTGGAGCAGAATTACTTAAAACAAATGACGTTATAAGAGTACTTAGCAAGATAGACTAACATGTTTTTCTCCAATAAGATACTATCTCATCTTCTACTGGATCGAGTTTAGCTAGCACTATAATGCTATGGGGAGGAGGTGGATAAGAGTATTTACCTAGATTACCTAGTTTATCCATACATATTTTCTCGTCGAGCCATCCAAGTCTAGCCAGGGCAAGTGCTAAGTTATTTTTCAACATCCCCTTTGCATCGAGATCTAATATTATATCAACAGCTTCATGAATAGTCATTGCTTTTCCTTCCTCGACCCTAAGATCTAGTAAGATAAGTGTATGTAGATTTCTACTTAAATTGTCATATATGACATCTACGGTACTGTATGGTTTGAAACTATATGGGTAAACGAGTGTTACTATTTTTCCAAACCTATAGGATTGAAGACCAGTTCTACTATAAGCCATGGTAATTATAGATATTCCATTAACAATCTTTACTTTGATATCACGTCGTAAAGCCTCGCTTAGTATAGCATCATGTGTTGTGGCTATAAAAGGATCCCCAGGAACAGCAATGGTAACCTTCCTTACTAATGCCTCGTTGATTATTTTTAAAATCCCCTCGCCTTCAAGATCTCTTCTCGTGGCGTACACAACTCTAGCTCTTGGACATAGTTCCGATATTTTTTCGAGTGGATCCTCGAATAGTGAAGTATAGGTATCTATATAAACCACGTCAGATCTCTCCAGCTCCTCGATCGCCTCTTTGCTTAGGTGTCTTAATGAGTAACCAAGTCCAAGGAATACAAGCATATATACTCTACCTAGTCTTATGTGCGATCTCAGGATACTTTCTAGCTATGTTTGCAAAATACGCTAATGCAATTGCGTATACAATGCAAACCACCACGAGGAAGTAATGGTGAATTAATGCAATAGATCTACTTGCCTCTCTTAACATAGGTATGGATCGTATGGAGAGAATAATGAGATAAGAGTAATCATAGGGTGCGTATCCTAGCCCCTCGACAAGGAATTTATCTATAGGTATCCAGTTCCAATCCTCGAAAATAAATACCGGGAAACCAGCCACAACGGGAGCGAGAGTAACTAGAAGACTGAAAAAGAACGTGATCATCACAGTTGTAAACAAGTATAATTTTACCATATTACTAGTTAATTTTCTATCAGAATCTTTCAACTTAAATATAAGTAGTATTAATGATGGAGTGATCCATAGAAAATATGGAATATTGCTGACTTTGCTAAGCACTAAGAAACCAGCGAGTATCAATACATGGTATTTAATATAATAGTCAATTGGTATTTCGATTCTATCTCTCCAGGCTAGTCGTAAGACCAGTAGTAGATAGATAGCCATTGCAATAATCCAGATATAATTGTAGAAAGCTGGTAAAATGCTTAGATCATAATTAGCAAGGTATGATGGTATTGCCCATATGCTTAGTTGCTGAGGAGGTCTTTTCGCATGAAACCATATGACTTTATTGAAAAAACCCCAAGGATCTACGATAATAAATGGAGCCACAAATATGGTTACCGTTGTGATTATTACTCCTATATAACTTAATAACTCTCTCCAGTTTCTATTTTTTATTAGCTCGATTATAGGGATTATTCCTATGACCGCGATCGCGTGTTTTATTAGTAAAGCCAGTGTAATGAACAATCCATGCAACTTGTAATTCTTTTTCTCAATACTTAGTAATGCTAGGAGTATGAATAGAGATGCTATTATATCGAATTGATATGAATAAATAAATGAAAGAGCCACTGGGTTAATTAACCATAAATAAGATGCTAATTTCCCATAGTGTTTTCTAAGTATAAAGTACCCTGCGTTATATGAGGCTAATAATGGAAGCTTGTCTATTAATCTCCATACAATGATATTAGAAGAGATCATTGTTGCAACAGCATGTGGTATTATAAATAATAAGATAGCAAGAGGAGGATATGCAACCTTTAATTCCGAGCTATAAATTTCAAGCAGTTTACCAGTCTTAAAGTATTCCTCGTACCATGCAATAAAATACCTGATATCGTAGTAATTCCAGCCTGAGATAGAGATGTAGATAGTAAGTATATTCATAATTAACAATATGAAATGATTCTTTATGAATAATATAGTTTTCTTGTATACCCTCATATTTATCAATTAGTAAGCACCATAAAATATACTAGTCACTTTTTCGTATTTAAAAATACATATGTGATGATGAATGAGAACGATCTTTTTAAAACTCGGGGGTAGCTTTATAACATATAAAGATAAACCTATTACAGTTAATTATAATGCATTAACTTCTACTATAGACATTTTGAAACAAGTAATAGATAGTGATATTAAAATAATAATAGGTAATGGTGGCGGCAGCTTTGCCCATTTCACAGTTATGAGGTATTTTAGCGAAAAGAAGAGATCACTTATAGTCAAGTGTCATCAATCTACTCGCTTATTAAACAGAATTATAGTAGATTACATAGTGAATAATGGTATACCCGCCACCAGTGTGCAGACAAGTGCGATAATATCGTATTATGATCAGTTGAAGTTATTCAAAGTGTTCTATGAACCTATTGTAATGTTAATAGAGAATGGAGTGATTCCTGTTGTTTACGGTGAGTGTTTGCCAACACGAGAAGAGCCTATAGTAATATCTACCGAAAAGGTCTTTGAGCTATTAGCCCAATGGATTAAACCAGATAGAATAATTCTATTAACTGATGTAAAGGGTGTCTATACATGTGACCCAAGAAAATGCACGAACCCTACTCTGATACAAAAAATTACACCAGACAACCTAGACGAGGTTTTGAGATTGATCAGGGATCAAGAGAAAACAGATGTAACCGGCGGTATCTATGGTAAAGTTCTATCTATGAGCAAGCTATCGGCGGATTTAAAAACAGAAATATTTATAATGTCAGGATTTGATACATTCGCGGTTATTGAAGCCATTAAAGGAGGATATCCAGGAAACGCCACGCTAGTTACTTATAAATAGATAGTATGAAGTGTTTACACTATGTATACTGTAATAGTATTATTGGATTGTTCCACAAAAGCCTCTTTCCTACCTGGCATAATGATAGTTATGGTATCTTTGTTCACTATGATGTAATCTATGAGAAACGAACCCGATGTTACTATGGTTAAGAATCCTCCTATACTTGTCTCCGTATACTTTACGTGAGCATTAAGCAACGATAGCTCAACTGGGATTTCATGGCCTGGAGAGCAGTTCGATGTTATTCCACGATGAAATATGTAGATAACTTTCTTTCTATTGTTCTTAATGTTTTTTAATTCGTACCCAATACCACCATTTATGGTGATAACTCTTTCGCGGATTTCGATGTTAATACCTGCTTTAACGAGAATATAATCCCTGCCTGATATTATTTCAATACATTTATCGTTGAATCTAATAGTAGGGTTATTCAAAGGCCTCCTCTCGTATCGAATTAAACTATGTAATATGTTAACTTAAATAGTCCATGATAATATCAAGATATGTAGCAATAATTCAGGGTTATAACGGTTTAAATCTTGTTACTAGTTAATAGGATATTTGTTTAATAACGGTGAGAGCTTATGCCGAAAACGCTATCAGTTATATTGAGAGAGGAATTAAGAAAACACGGTATTGAACTACTTGATATTTATTGCTTCAGGGACTATGACTTAATTAGAGTTTATAATAAACAAGCCGGGAAGGTATTTTTGTATCAGACAAAGAATAAGATTAGTTCCTTGCCATCACGAGACGAACTTGTTAGTGTGGTAATAGATATTGTAAAGAGATCCTAGGAATCTTATGGTGGTTGCCCGTGTCGGTTAGCTAGGTTTTTTGATTATTTTAGTTGTTTTTGGTTTATCTGGACACGGGTTTATCCCACCTGTTTATCCCCTTTCTCCCAGCCTAAGGCTTCGGTGAGGTTTTAACAGGTTTGTATCCGGGTTGAAAACCATACGGAACTGTGCACGGGTTGCAGAACCAGGGTGGCTTACAGAAGGCTGTTTTATCGTTGCAAGGTTATGGATGCAGAACGCTACTTACGACGCAAGTAGCGTTTGCTTGTGACCGATCCCCGAGCACTTCTAGTGCTCACGCGTATGTAGCAATGGTTACCAGGTGAAGTCGGCACTTGGTTGACTGCACTTCAGATGCATTAAATTGTGAATAGTGTGAAGTAACGGGGAATGAGGTGGACCTATGCGTTTTATGTTAAAGGTTTATTAACTGGTAGACTATCTAGTATACAATAGGGAGTCTACTTTGAGCACGGTGTTCAGCGTTAAGATTAAGAAGGAGTTGAAGGAAAAGATGGATAAGTACAAGGGTAGGGTTAACTGGGCTGAGGAGGTTCGTAGATTTATTGAAGGAACACTGAGAAGACTGGAAGCTGAAACCAATTTTGAACTCATTTTAAAGCGGCTGGAGACAGCCGCGTGGAATGTTCCAACTGGATTTTCTACGAGTTCCGTGAGGGAGGATCGTGATAGTAGTTGATGCTTCTGCTCTCATAGCGTTTTTACTTCGCGAAGAGGGCTGGAGGAGTATTGTTCAGTACATGGTTCAAACAATGTCCGTTGATCATGTGTTGAAGGAGTTCTACAACGCTCTTTGGAAAAGCGTCAGTGTAAGGAGATATGTGGATCCCAGTTATACTGCGAAAATACTGGACCTCCTGCACTCGTATGTTGATAAGAACATGTTGATTGAACCAGAAGAACTATACTTGGATAAAGCTCTCGAAATAGCTTCGAACCACAGTATCACAGTTTACGATGCTCTCTACATTGCCCAGGCACTACATCACAATAAGCCACTGCTAACTCTCGATCAAAGACAGAGAGAAGTAGCAAGCAAACTAGGTATAAAGTGTATCCCTTGAGGAGCCAGACACCGTTTCTCGGTAGATGGCTGTTCATTGGTCTCCACCCATTCAAGGTAACCCTGGCCCACAGCTCTCTTTCATCTAGTTCGGGTTCACGGCTGTGGGGAAACTCCACATCCTGGTGTACATGAGGTAGATGTTTATGGATACTAGCTTCTGTCTATCCAGTTCAAGGCCGCACTTCGGGAACTTGAACACCCTGCTCACTCGAGTCTTCACCACATATCCACATCGTGTGCAGGTTCGAGAAGTGTTACGTGGGGAAACCTTAACCACTAGTGCTTTCTCCGAGAGTCTATCGAGCTTGCACAATCGGGGAATTATTTAAACAGAATCATTGACGTATATCCGGCAACACTTCCTCCAGAAAGGCTCAAAAATACATTCGTCCTCTACCTCCCCAAGGAAGTATACAGTGAGATAAGAGAGTACAGAGGCACCATAACTACGAGAGAATACTACCACACATAAGGGAATATCTGATAATGGAGTTAAGGGTTTTCGGATTTAAAAGTTCCTCTTAACTATTCTGGGAAGCCCGAACGAATCTAATAAGTAGTATCATGGTTCCTAATACGATAGCTATTAACGAAAATGCGTCCGGCATTACCTGCACGATTAATGCCTGACCCATGAGGTAGCCTAGAAGGTATGAAGAGCTCCAGTACTTCATTTTCTCAGCCTCATCTACGAATGATAAGATGCTCAGAAACAAGAAAATTAAAGCACCCGCATCCCCAAACAAGACATCAAGCACCACACCCAATACTAAGAACGTTACAAACCCCGCTAAAACACTCCTAAGCCCGTGCTCAAGCGAGGGCATCACGCATGCCCTAATTAACTACGAGACTACCCACTATTTAAGTCTCGCCTGGAGAAAACCCTACACACCTTCAAGGAGTTAACGGATTGGTATGCCGGTGCTTAGCTACTCTGTAGCGGACCGCCTCTCTCCACCTTCTTGTCAGGTATGACCTCATTCAGGTGCCCCTCAAGTATTGTCTGCGCTTTCCCAACATGCCCCCCACCGTCCTGATTAGCGTGCTGGCGTGCTATAGCACGACCACACGTAGACCTTTGTCACACCCCTCATTGATGCTTTAAATATGTCTTAGTGTATATATGTATAGGAGTAAAGAAGGTGTAATCTATGGTAGCTAAGAAGAAAACCACAATAAGCATTGATGAAAGTTTATGGAGAGAGTGGTTGAATTTCGTCATTCAGAAAACAGGTTCTACAAGAAAGATTAGCAATGAAATAGAGAATGCCTTAAGGGAATACATGGGAAAGTATAAAAACACCAGGGGTGATTGAT
>JAWAPI010000014.1:0-19747 GCA_038894495.1 Desulfurococcaceae archaeon | reverse complement strand
TGTAGATTTACCAGCCCCGTTCTCGCCTAGTATGGCGGTGAACCTTCCTCCATGAATACTCGTTGAGACATTGTCTAATGCGCTCACACCTCCAGGAAAATACTTAGAAACGTTTTCAATCGATAGCTCTACTTTCAATATTTCACCGGGTTACTTTATATTGAATTAGAAATTGGGTATAATAATTTTAAAATGGATTAAGATAAAAAAAGCCTAGTGTTTAACTACTATGTCTAACAAGTAGTCCATGTTCCATAGATCTTCGTGTCCTAGGCGAACACCAGCAGGTATTATGACTATGTCTCCTGCAGATCTCGCCTTACAATACGACGAATAAGCTTTCTCTCCACCTACTAGACACCAGCCTCTAAGTGGACCGATAAATGGGTCAAATAACGGGGCTATTGGATAAGGTCTTGTTCCAATTAAGCCTCCCCATGTCATTGTTATATGTGATAAGTGTTCGTGCTTGTGTGTCAAGGCACTGATCTGAAGTGGTAAGATTGTTAACCCCTCTTTCATAAGTCTATATCTTCGCATTACTAGTTCATAAACACTTACTTTCTCGCCTGTTAGCTTATCTATAACCTCTATGTTTTTCAACATCTCAATATACTGTGGATTTATTAATACTGGGTTACCGTTCTCGTCTATATCTGCTCCGAGATCTACAGCACCACTACTCAGTAGATACCAGTAATCAACATGCTGTAGGTTATCTGGTCTCAATATGCCAGACTTTACTTTGACAAGTATATCAGTATATATGATCTCCCACCTTACAAGTTGACCGCTAACAGTCATAGTAGGGGCATACCTAAGCATGGGCCCATAATGGCTAAATACGTATATCCTATTCTCCTCGGCATACTCTGGTATCGCGGTTGAATCTTCTGTGAATGCTAATACATCTACATTAAAGCGCTTAACAAGGGTGTCAGCTGAAGATCTTGCCTTGACAGGATCATACCATGCACCTATCTCAATCACGTGAATTGTTATGTTCTTTCCAAGTTGCTCACCTACTTCTTTAGCACCAATTGCAAAGGCATTTATGTGTCTGACAACTTCTGGAATAAGATATGCAGCTACATATCCTATTTGGCCTGTCTTGGTCAAAGCTCCCGCTATTAAGCCATTAAGGTACTAGATTTGGTAGAGATCTGCGAAATATGTTCCCACATTCGGGGACCTACGATAACCAGAGCAGTGGAAGAAAATAACATTAGGGTATTTCTTCGCAGCCTCTATTGTTGCATCCATGAAGTCAAAGGACGTAGTGAAAATAACATTGTATCCCTTTGCTACAAGATCATCCACTCTTGAGATAACCTCGTCTGGCTTAACAGACTCATAATAAGTTGTTTCAAGCCAGTCACTAAATAGTGTTTGAACAAATCTCCTTCCAATATCATGCATGTATGTCCAGCCGGCATCACCAATAGGGCCTACATATATGAAAGCGGCCTTCACCTTCTCAGGTGGCCCATAGGTAATGACTTCTCGAGGTGCTGTTGCTTGTCCCGCAAGGAATCCACCGATCCCGGCAATTATTCCAACTATGATTATTATAGCGATCCAACCAGTTGTTTTCATTTAACACACCATTACATTGTTGTATATAATAAGTGGGGGGAATAAATTTTATGTATATAAAGATGTATTGAGATCCTTAATCATTTTAGACTGAAAATACTAGACAATCTTGGAATTTTTAAATGCTCTAAGCCCCATATTTCTTACTAAGATGAAAGGGTTTGTAAATATGCCTGCTCCAAGATACCTCGCTAGGGATCTAACTGGTAGAGATTTCATATCCACATTAGATTGGAGTGATGAGGAACTAGAGATCGCGTTGAAGTTATCAAAAGAGTTTAAAGAGATCGCCGCTTACCATGGAACAGATGCTATTCCGAAAATATTAGCGGGAAAAGTATTTTTTATGCTGTTCTTCGCTCCATCTACAAGGACACGTGCTGCCTTTGAATCTGGAATGTACTTCCTTGGTGGACATGCTGCTTACATAGATGCTACAACAACAAGAATGGTTTTCGGTAAGGAAGAGAGAGTAGGTGAAGCTGTGAAAGATGTTGCAGCAATGTATAATGTCTATGGACATGGACTAGGAGTTAGAATACTGGATAAGGCGATTGACTATAGATATGGAGTAGGTAATGCATATATTCGAGAAATAGCGAGCGCAGCGAATATCCCCGTTATTAACATGGCTGACGACATGTTCCACCCAACGCAGGGATTAGCAGATATATTCACGTTCAGAGAGAGATTTCCAAACACGCAGGGCAAAAAATACGTGATAATGTGGGCTTATAGCCCAGAGATCAGAGGATGGTGTAGCGTGCAAGAAGATATGATACTTTTTCCTCGATTCGGAGTTGACGTTGTTATTGCTAGACCCCCAGGTTTCGATCTGGACCCCAAGCTAGTTGAGAAAGCTAAACAATATGCAAAACAGCATGGTGCAATATTTGAAATAACTGATAACCTACAAGAGGCGCTAAGAGGAGCGCATGCTGTTTTCCCACGAAACTGGGCTTCACCTACACTAGTTCAACTTGGATATAGTAAATTTAAAGATGAGGAGCTTAAAATATACGAGAAATATAGGAACTGGAGATTTACAAGGGAATTATTTGATTTAATAGATAAACAAGGAGTCTTAATGCATGTGTTGCCAATTTTTAGAGGCTATGAAGCAGATGACGATGTCATAGATGACCATAAACGCTCTGTGATCTACGAACAGGCAGAGAATGGACTATGGACAAAAATGGCTGTTCTCGCCTTAACAATGCATGGTGTCAAATAAGGTATTAAAACATTCTTGTTGGTTTATTTAAATTAAAACATGTTTTAGGTATCCTCCCTTATAATATAGATTATTGCTCCAAGAATTGAATAGCTCGTGTTGGACATATTGATGTGCATAACCCACATCCATAGCACTTAGCAACATCGAAAACAGCGTGTCTTCGATCCTTCTCCTCTACCAATTTAACCGCTTTATAGTTGCATACTTGCTGGCATAATCCACAGCCAATACATTTTTTTAAGTCAATTACAGGTGGCTTAGCCCATACGCGTCTAGGCTCTGGTTTTATGTACTTAAGAGCCTTGCCTCTGAAATCACTTATGCAAGTGTAGTTATTTTTCCTCATCCAATTCTCAAGCTCTGATAATATTCTCTTGAACACACTTGGACCCTCTATTAATACTGCTGTACATAATTGCACTGCCGATGCTCCAGCCATGATGTACTCGACAACATCTACCCCTCTCTGGATACCTCCTACACCGATAATAGGAAGCTTTGTATTCATGGCAACCTCTGCAACAACAGCTAACGCTAGAGGTTTCAGGGCGGGGCCACTCATCCATCCGTATCCGAATGGGCCTCCAACAATTGGTATGCCTGTGTCGACGTCGATGTGCAAGGCTGGGCCAATAGTGTTTGTTGCAACAACACCGTTAACACCAACTTTCTCGAGTTCTTTAACAAGCTCAGGTATGTTTGGGGTAAATGGACTTAGCTTAGCGAATATAGGTATCTCCACGGACTCTCTAAGAGCCTTGGCAGCTTCAACTATTGGTTTAAAGTCCCTACCAATGTAGTGTGTTGAAAACTCAATTGCATCTACACCTATTTTCTCAACTTTAGGACCTAGTAATGATAGCTCTTCTAGTGTGTAACCTATGCTCGCAATAAACACTACGTTTCTTTCTTTGCAGTGTTTGATAGCAACTGGATACTCTCTTTCTAAATAATGTTCTGCTGGAATATCACTCCATAATTCTGCATTTAAAACAGCGTATATAAATCTGTAACTACCACTATCTGTTGATACGGCTCTAATATCTCCTGGTTTGATTGTTTTCAAAACTTGGACTCTTCCAAGGCCTCTATCCACAACAGCCATACTTGGTCTGGGGACAATAGCTGGCTTTGTACTAATTGTCTTTGCAACTACACCCCCAACACCGCTCTCCACGAGCTCGATCATTGATTCAGCGTCACGAGATATAGGGCACGCAGCGTTCATTAGAGGATTCTTTAATCTCAATCCAGCTATTTCAACAGATAGGTCGATCATCAAGATCCCTCTATTATAATGTCTACTCTATTCCTTAAATATCTGTCTTGGTAAATGATTAAAGCATTTTAGATTCAACAGGACTACACTCTGCTATAGTAGAATTCGATAGCCTTTAAGAGCTCATCCTCGAAGGGATCTATCAATGGGGGCTCGCGTGTGATCTTTAATACAGTGTCAATATCTTTCAAACCATGCCCAGTTACCAAGACAACTACTAATTCGTCTTTATCAACTTTCTTATCTTCAAGGGCCTTCCTAAGACCAGCGCAGCCCGCGGCACCACTTGGCTCTGCGAAAATTCCTTCGTAACTAGCAAGTAGTTTCATTGCTTGTATAATTTCGCTATCTGATACTACAACTCCGTATCCATTTGTTAGATAAAGAGCTGTCAATGCCATGTCGCCGTCCCAGGGATAAGTGTCTTCGAGCCCTGTGGCGATAGTCTCCGGTGGTTTCTCCCAAGGCTCTATATTCATTGGATCAGCTCGCTTTATCCAAGCTCTTACTAATGGATAATTCCCTTCTGGTTGAACAGCCACTAACCTAGGATATCTATCAATTAAACCTATTTGATTAAAATCCACAAAGCCCTTGTAAACACCTGTTAATAAGCTACCAGCACCCGTGGGCACAAAGACCTGGTCTGGTGTACTCCAATTTAATTGCTCTATAATCTCCGTTGAAATAGTCTTCGGCCCCTCAACCTGGTATGGATTAAATACACCGAAACTTGGACTTGGATAATAACCATATTTCTCAAATAGCACTCTCATTAATTTCACAGTTGGATCTTCAGCCTCAATCCATCGAACCCTAACCACCTTTGCTCCATACATCAATAGCTGTGATATCTTTCCAATAGGTGAAAAGTGTGGCACTAAAGCATAGACTTCTAAACCAGCCTTTGCCCCATATGCTGCTAATGACGCTGCAGCATTACCACTACTAGCTATAACTGCCTTTCTATATCCAAAATAAGTCCCTATGGACACTGAGACACTCATTGCTCTATCTTTGAAGCTACCAGTTGGGTTCCTCGTCTCATCTTTTAAGTAGAGATTTTTCAATCCAAGTTTTTCTCCAAGTCTCTTTGCTTTTATTAAAGGTGTTCCACCCTCACCGAGGGATACTATGTACTTTTCGCTTGGGACAGGTAACATCTCAAGATACCTCCACATATTAAAAGGTCTTCTAGCCAATGACTCTTTGCTTACCGCTTTTGACATCTCTGAGTAGTTATATAGTATATCTAATCTCCCTAGATCCTTATTTAGACACATTAATGGCTTATCACTTAATTCATATTCTCTACGGCATCTACTGCAAACTAGTTTAGCAACATACAACGTGATTAAACCCCTTAACAATATGTTTTAAAAATGAAGAGTAATGAAAAATTACTCTCCCATTACCATGGCCATTACTGCTTTCTGCACATGTAATCTATTTTCAGCCTCCTCGAAATACAAGCTTTTCTCATATGTATCTAGTACATCATCTGTGACCTCTTGGCCTCTATCAGCGGGGCCACAATGCATGTAAAATGGTTTACCTGCATTCTCTAGTCTCTCAACAGTCACTATCCAGTCTTTAAACTTATCTTGGTATGCTTTTGCTCCTTCCTTATCAACAATAGTATTATATGGTGGGAAGAACCTCTTAGGGCTCCATGCTTTTGGATAGACAATGGTTGCTCCTTCAAAGGCCTCATCCATGTTGTTTACTATCTTGAACTCGCTACCCCAATGCTCTGTATATTTCTTAGCAATACTTAACGCCTCATCCATTAATTCAAATCCAGGTGGGTGAGCTATGTATACGTCTGCACCCATCATTGCAAACATAGATGCAACATCCTGTGGAACAGCTAGGGGCTTGAGTCCACCGCTATAGGCATAGCTAACTACAATTTTCTTACCACGTAGATTGCTTGGCCAGCCTAGAGCCTCGAACGCTGCTAATGCATCAGCCAGAGCCTGGAATGGATGCCATATATCATCTTCCATATTTAACACAGGGATGTCAGCCCATCTCGCAAACTCTCTTATTATCCTATGCCCTCTCCCAATGATCCACTTGGCTGGATCTCCATATATTCTAATAGCTATTCCATCACCATACCTACTTAGAACTCTTGCAACATCACTTATCGCTTCTGTTTGGTATGGTATCATATCCTCCGGTAATGTGGGGGCGTATACCTGGTCAGGGCTTATATAGGTGGCTTGCCCGCCTAATTGATAAACGCCTGTTTGAAAACTATTCCTTGTTCTAAGGCTCTTATTATAGAAGATCAAGTATAACATTTTACCATCAAGCCAGTTTACTTTTCGAACTCCTCTATGAAACATGTCTTTTAGTTCACGGGCAGCTTTCAGGACGTTTAACAACGTGTCGATATCATAATCATAATTCGATATCCAGTCCTTTCCCTTTAGATATCCTACATACCATGGTTTATTCCGGTTCATAAATTCACCTTTGTAAGTACACTATCTTAGACACCGGGGTTATATAACTGTAAAACTATTGATAATGATAAGTAATAATTGATACTGTGTGTTAATTGATTTAGTAAGGATTTTAACATGGTGTTATTATTTGAGCTGTGTTCTAAAACCCAACGCGATAGTTATTAAAGGATTAGTAAGCCACTGGGAAGTTAAGAGAATTCTCGATAAGTTAAATGAGACACTTCTACCTAGAAATTATGGCCTACTATACTACTTTGAGGGAAGTCCCTGCATTGAAGAGGGTGGGATGATCGTTACTATAGAACTCACTAAAGAGCTAGCACCCGAAGACATGGTTCTTATTAGAAAATTAATGGAGATTAATGGATTAAAAGTGCTAGACAAATGAGGTTTTATATAAATCGAGAATGATCAAACATCGAGTTCTTCTAGAAGAACCTTTTTAGTGGCTATTTCACGTTTTTTCTTAAATAACCTTGTGGTAAAGTATCTGGGAGCGTAATCTGGTAGAATTGTTACCACTTTCTCCCCTTTACCTAAATAGCGTAATCTTGATAATTTAATTGCTGCTACCACGTTAGCTCCTGAACTAATGCCTACCATCAAGCCCTCCTTTCTCGCTATTAGCCTAGACATTTGTATTGCTTCCTCGCTTGACACCGTTACGAAATCATCAAGTAAATGCTTATATTTATAAACTATCTCGGGGATGAACCCATCTCCCACTCCTTCTATCTCGTGCCTAAAGCATGGACCAGGCTTACCTATTCTAAACCAATCTGCTGCAACAGGACACTCCGATGGCTCAGCTCCTACAATTATGGTTTCTTTGCATTCTTCTTTTAGTCTTTTCGCAACACCTATGAGGGTGCCCCCAGTTCCTATCTCCGCGACAAATGCCTTGGGGCAGCCTATTTGATCAATTATCTCCTTGCCTGTTGTCTCGTAGTGTGCAAGTACATTTGCTTCATCGGACCATTGATCGAATAAGTAATACTTGTCGGGGTTCTCGCTAACAAGTCTCTTTGCAATATCAAGAGATAATTTGGCATCAGTCTCTCCTCCTGGTGTAAACACAAAGTCGGCGCCAAATAGTTTCATTATCATAAATCTCTCCGCGCTCATCTCTTCTGGTATTACTATTAAAACCTTGAATCCCATGACACTAGCTAACGCAGAGAACGCTATACCGGTGTTACCCGTTGTTGGGACAACAATAGTCATGCCTGGCCTTAGATCTCCTCTCTCAATAGCCTTGCGAATCATATATAAAGCCATTCTATCTTTAACACTACCTGTAGGATTGAGAAACTCCATCTTTCCCCATATTTCAGCTTCTACGTCTTCTGGTCTTATTTTATCAAGGAGAATAATAGGAGTATTTCCAATACAATCTACTATCTCTCTGCAAATTTTCAATTAAACCCCCTCGTTTTCTAATCCTATATGAGGTAGAGGCTTTATAACTTTTACTTGGTATTTACAAAGCTATACATTTTCTTTAATATAGCTTATAAACCCGGCCATCAATAATAATGATAGTAACAGTAACCGGGTGAGTTGAAATATTCGATCTCGTTAGACCTTCTAGTCTTGACGAAGCATTAAAACTCCTTCATGAGTATTCTCCTGATGCAAAACCAATTGCTGGTGGAACAGAGCTCCTAGTACTTATACGTGACAGGAAGATCAGGCCACCTAGGTATTTAGTAGATCTATCGAGGCTGAGAGATAAACTAAGCTATGTTGAGTTAGATAGGGGGTGTGTGAAGATAGGGGCATTGACAACAATGTGGGATCTTTCTCAGAGTTTTCTTCATCGCGATATTAGATACGCAGCGTTCAGGGATGTATGGTCTAAATTCGGCACAATGGTCTTGAGATTTAATGCTACTATAGGTGGTAATATAGCGACTGCCACTGATTATAGTGACTATATTATTCTCCTTCTTTCCTACGATGCAAGTGTTAGATTAGAAAGCATAAATGGATCGAGAGTAGTCAAGCTAGAGGACTTATTAATTGATAGAAGAGTTCTCGCTATGAATCCTGATGAGTTAATCACTGAGGTAATATTCCCCGAAGCGCCTTTCAACTCTAGTAGTAGCTTTGAGAAGTTTGATAGAAGAGAGGTCCTAATCGCTGGTATTGCGAATGGATGCGTATATTTAGAGCTCGGCGATAAAAAGATCATTGATATTAGGATATCATTTGACATGGTCAAAGAGAAGAGAATACCACGTAGAGTAAAGGAATTAGAGAATTTCTTGAGAGGAAAAGAACTAACAATAGAGCTTGTTGAAAAAACAGCTGAGGAGTTAATACCTAGAACAATTGAAAAGTTCACGGATTGGTGGACTACCTCTGATTATAGACTTGAAATGACAAAGATTACTTTCAAGAGAACGCTTCTGAAGGCGAAGAGGAGGGTCGAGGAGAGAGTGTATGAGTAGAATACATGAGGTTAAATTAACAATCAATGGAAAGGAATATAGGCTAAGTGTTGCATCAAATGAGCGATTAATAGACACTCTGAGATATAAAGTGGGATTGACAAGTGTTAAAGAAGGATGTGGACGTGGTGAATGTGGAAATTGCATAGTTCTAGTTAATGATAAGCCGAGATATTCTTGTTTAACTTTGACATCAACAATTGATGGCTCCGAGATAACTACTCTCGAAGGGATCGCGCCTGAAGGCATGCTTCATGCTATCCAGGTAGGGTTCATAGAGTCGGGGGGTGTTCAATGCGGGTTCTGCGTACCTGGATTTATCATAGTTGCTAAATCGTTATTAGATCATAACCCGGACCCATCTATCGAAGAAATAAAACAGTGGCTAGCAAGCGTTCTATGCCGTTGCGGTAGCTACTACCACTATATTAAGGCAGTAAAGCAAGCAGCTGAGTATTTGAAAAGGGGTAGAGTGTTTTTCAGTATCAAGGAGGTAAAGGAGAGGATGTATTCACCCAGCTAGGTGATAAGCTTGTCAAGGCCTGAATATGTTGAAATAGTTGAATCTCTATTTCATAGGACAAAGCATGCTAAGACAACTGATTTCAAGATCGTAGGTAAAAAAGTAACTAGGTGGGATGCGCTCGACAAGGTGATGGGTAAACCAATATTCACAGCTGACTTGTTTAATTTTGTTAAGGGAGCTGTATTTGTGTATAGTGTAAGGTCAAGATATGCACATGCAAATATAAAGAGAATCGATACATCTGATGCAGAGAAGTATCCAGGCGTCCTTGCAGTATTAACAGCAAGTGGTATACCTGGGGTGAATGATGTTGGATACGTTATCCCCGATCAGCCGTTGCTTGCACATAGAAAAGTCAGATATATTGGAGATACAGTGGCACTCGTAGTGGCTGACTCTCTCGAGAACGCCATGAACGCCAGTGAACTTGTTAATGTAGAATACGAGCCTCTCAAGGTGTACCTAGATCCTTTTGAAATTGTGGACTTTGAGACATTCAGCGAAAAAGATCATGTGTTGATACATGATGAAAGAAAAACAGATATATTGACAAGGTATAGGATACGGGTTGGTGACGTTGAAAAAGCTTTCAGGGAAGCCGCGGTAATTGTTGAGAACCTATATAAAACACCAATGCAAGAGCATGCATATTTAGAGCCGGAAGCAGCTATTGCAATACCAGAGCCAACAGGCGGGGTCACAATATATGTTAAAACTCAATGCCCATTTGATGTTAGAAGAGCTGTTAGCAACGTTTTAGGTTTGCCTTATAGCTATATTAGAGTAATAGCACCAGCCCTTGGAGGTGGTTTTGGCGGAGCAGAGGATGTTGGGAATGAAATAGCTGCTAAGGCAGCTTTAGTTGCATTGAAACTGAAGAAGCCTGCGATCATACTACACACAAGGGAGGAGTCCACTATAGCGCATACAAAAAGACATCCAATGATAGCATACTATAGACACGCAGCTAGTAGAGATGGAACCATACTTGGTGTTGAGGCGAGGATATTATTTGATACAGGTGCGTATGCGAGTCTAGGTCCGTTTGTAGCGTGGAGAGCAGTTGTTCATAGCACAGGGCCATACAAGGTGAGAAACGCCAAGGTCGATATTGTATCAGTTTATACAAATAGAGTTCCCGCTGGCGCGTTCCGGGGATTTGGTAATCCACAGGTTCATTTCGCTGTTGAAAGACAAATGGATCTCTTAGCTGAAGAGATAGGGATAGATCCAGTTGAGCTTAGATTAAAGAATATATTGAGAAATGGCGATAGAACTGTTCATGGACAGCTACTAGATCACGGAGTTGGATTAGAGGAAGCAATTCAAAGAGCGGTTGAGATTAGCAATTACTACGAGAAGAGGAGAAAATACGAGGAAATTAATGGAAATATTAGTAGAGGAATTGGAATAGCAATCATGTATCATGGAAATAGCATAGGTGCTGAAGGCGCAGATTACTCAAGTGTTTCATTGATAATAAATAGAGATGGAAGTATAACGTTTAGATCAGGAGTAACAGACATGGGCCAGGGCTCAATACAAGGGTTATTGAACATCGCCGCAGAGATTCTCGGTGTCCCATTAAGCTATTTTAAAGTTGAATGGGCTGATACATCATCTGTCCCAGATTCAGGCCCAACAGTGGCATCTAGAGTCACAGCTATGACTGGTAGTGCTACACTCGTAGCAGCATACAAGTTAAGGCAAAGACTTAACATCGTTGCGCAGGAAATGCTTAGATGTGGAAGCTCAGAGAGCGTTGTAATAGATATGGGTAAGGTTTACTGCAAGGAAAACCCTGATATGTATATCACATGGAGAGAGCTGGTTGAGCAATGCTTTTGGATAGGTGTTCCATTACAAGAATATGGATACTTCAGAGCTCTACCAGCTGAGTGGCATGATGAGACTGGAACTGGACAACCATATTTTACATATACATTCGGAGCCATAGTGAGCGAGGTGGAGATAGATCTTGAAACTGGTAAAGCAAAGGTAATTGAAGCCACGGCGGTCTATGATATAGGTAGAGTTGTAAATAGACATGGAGCTGAGCTACATGCAATAGGAGGATACATACAGGGGATGGGTTATGCTCTGACCGAAGATACATATTATTCACAAGATGGCAAAGTTCTAAACGTGAATTTCTCTACATATCATATACCAACAATGCTTGATATACCTGAGAGTATAAATGTAGATTTCGTAGAAGCTGGATTTAAGCTTGGACCATTCGGTGCAAAGGGGCTAGGTGAGCCAGTTATAGTGGGGATTGCACCGTCAGTAGTGAATGCGATAGCGCACGCACTGAGAGATAAGCAAGTAAAGTACAAGGTTAATAGTATCCCAGTTACACCAGATTACTTGTTTAGCATTATTAAGAAACACATGCGGGGCAAGTAGTTTTTACCTAATATACACTCCAACATACACTCCTAAACCCGGTTTAGCTACAATTTCTCCTTTTTCTATTAATACATTTCCATTGACAATTAGATGTAAAGGAGCTCCATATAGCTCAATGCCTTCCCATGGACTCCAGTCAACTTTATGATGATGAGTTGAAGCAGTGATTTTCCTGGGTTGACGAGTATCTAAGATATACAAGTCTGCTCTGCTACCTATACTTATTGATCCAAACAATGGATACAAGCCCAGTAACCTAGCAGGATTCTCTGAGAAAACCTTAATGAATCTACTTATGCTAAGTATCCCACTACGCACGCCATATGTATATAGAAATGGACCCATTATCTCGAGGTTTGGTATACCTCCCCAGGCACTCCATGTGTCGGTTTCTTTCATGTATCTAGGGGATGGTGCATTATCACTGGCATATATATCTATTAACCCATTAGCGAGCCCATGCCACAAGGATTCAATGTCATTTTTTGTTTTGAGAGTTGGGGCTAGTTTTAGGTAGTTTCCATATCTAGTTGAGTCTTCTCTAGTGAAATATAAATGATGGGGACATACTTCACATGTTACTTTTACACCATTTCTTCTCAAGAATGATATCGATTCAAGGCCTAACCTGCTCGATAAGTGAGCTATATGTATAGTAGAATTTGTTTCCCTTGCGTACAATCCAACTCTAAGTATAGCGGCTGCCTCCGCTGAATCACTTCTGCTATTGTGATAAGCTAGTATGCTGTTTTCAACCATATATTTTGACCCCATGTACTCTATTAGGCCATCTTCCTCAGCGTGGATTATCGCTATACTATTTGTTCTCGCGATCTCCTCTAATATAAACCCGATTGAACTCTCCTCTACATGGAAAGGTCTACAAGTGAACATTTTGAATGTCTTAACTCCCTTATCTCTCAGTATTCTTATACTTGAGATATTGCTATTTTTTAGAAAACCACCAGTTATACCATAGTTAACGAACGAATGCTCCTTAGCTTCCCTTATCTTGGCTTCAAGCGCCTCAATGGTATCTACATCTGTTCTAAGAGGCATGTCAACGATAGTGGTTAATCCACCATAAGCACCAGCTAATGAACCCGACTCCCAGTCCTCGTGTGAAATAGCTAATGGGTCGTATATATGTGCATGTATATCAATACCACCGGGGACTGTGAGACAACCCTCGGCGTTCAATAAAGTATCACCCTTATACTCTCGTTTACCAATAGCAGATATGTATCCATCCTCGACGAGGATATTTCCTTCAACTAATTCGTCATTGATGGGAATCTTAGCATTTCTTATAGCAATACTCGTCAATCAAAACACCCTGGATAATATATACCTCATCTCCCCTAGTATTCATCACTGTAAATGGCAAAGAGATTTATACTCAGCGTTGAGATCACGCTCGTAGATAAATCCCATTGGTTTTTTCTCCTTGAATACTCTTCCTTCATAAACATATATTTTTGTAAGAGGGTCAAGCCAGCATTCAGGAGATAAACCTGCTTTTATACACGTCTCAGATAAAAATGTCTCTTCATCCCAGCAGTATTCAACTGGAACTACAGGGAGTAGCGTTCCCTTGAACCAGCCTTTCTCGACGACTAATCCATGCCTTCCCACGATAATATATCTCGGTAGCTCTCGCCTATCCTGAACGTGTAGTATTTCAGGCTCTGAGAGTATTGTCACCTCTATTACTATATTGCTCAATTCATGGAGCTTCACGGGGGGAAATCTGGGATCACCCGTTGCTGCCTCTACGGCGGAGTCTATAACTGCATCTAGTAGGGTTTTTACTGGTGCTAAAAAGCCAATACAACCCCTTAGACTAGTTCTGCCTGTTGTTTCATCAAGCGTCTCAAGCGTTGTAAACGCCATTCCAGGCCTAAGAAGTTTGGGACTAGGAGCATCTGTTGGTTTAGGGCGCTTATATCCTTCCAGGTAGTCTACAATGGCTTTTCTAGCTAGGCGAACAAGGTATGAACCCTCTTCAATGGATAGCTCAGAGGGGTGAATACTTTTCAAGACTAACACCATGGTAATATTATTGAATCAAGGATAATTTTAACCTAAGATTTCAACTGTGATTTCAAAAAGTCAAGTTTCTCGCGAGCCTCTCTTAGAGTAAGTTCGATATGTCTCCAATGTCTCCCTATCCAGTAGACCTTGCCACATTTTGGGCATCTCCAGAAATCGCTATGTAGTTTATAGACTCTTGGTGGAACATTATTCGAGATTTTCTCCTTTTCTACTTTTTCAAGAAGTGTGTTGTCTTCTGGGCATCTTGTCTTATTAAAGTCAACGTTTAATCTTATTCCAGTCACTAGTGCTATGTGAGCTAGTCTATCTGGCATAGTGCTCTCCCATAGGAACACACATCTCAACCCGTGTCTCAGTGCTTTATTATGAAGTGCTTTGTCACGTGTTATAATTACTCTATCTTCTAGCTCCGCTCTCCTAATTATTTGCCAATCCTCACTATATCTTTCGTAGAGTGTGTCATATCCAATCATCCTTAGCCACCTTGCAATTGTTCCAAGCATATTGTCAACTATGAATCTTGGATCACTAGACATGTATACACCTGAGTGAATATATTTAAAATAAGTGATTACAGTGTAAATCAACTATTTCGGAGCTACAATGGAATATAAAACATCCCTCTCAGTTAATATTCCCTTTAATACCCCATCTTCATCGGCGACTAAAACAGAGCTTATATTACGCGATAGCATGGTGTTGACAGCGGTTGAGAGATCGTCTTCAGGAGAGACAACTGCTGCCTCTTTTACCATGACTTCTGAAACGGGTAACAATAGAATATTCCTAATATCGCCCGTGCTGGCGCGTTTAAACAATTCATGTGTACCAAAGTATTTCACTATGTCAACGGCTGTGAGGATTCCTACGACGACGTAGTTTTCATCTACAACAGGTAACCTCCTAAATCCATACTTGACCATGGTTTCCAATGCGTTTTTCAACGACATGGATTGGGAAATCGTGATAACAGGTGAAGACATAATATCCTTGACCCTTAACCCAATTGATACAGTGCCAGACAGGTATTTCACGAAGTCGTGTTCTGTTATAATACCTTTCAACCTACCTCCTCGGTCAAGGACTGGTAAAATACCAGCTCCATACATGATCATACGGTTCAAAGCCTCCTTTATACCTTCATCTGTATAAACAATTACCGGGTTTTTCTCCATAATACTTTCTACTATTTCTCTCTTCAGCGCAGAGAATACGTCGTAATTATGTCTTCTCTCTACTATTTCAAATAACTCTCCTCCACCAAGGTAATTAACGACTCTCATCACTGTTAACAGGCCTTCAAAGACACCACTAGGCTGGATCACTGGTAAGCTTCTATACGAAAAAGCCATTTCCTCAAGTGCTTTAAGAATAGTTGTAGCTGGGTAAATGTATTTCACATCCTTCTTTGAGATTATTTCAAGCTCACTTATGTGCCTAAAGATACTGTCATCGAAATTAGGCATACCCTCCCGCATCCATCGATAATGATCTTGTCTAAAGGGGCGTGATTTAGGCGTAAATCTCAAATAACCACCTTTTTAATATAGTTGTCCCAAGGTATTAAGTTTAAAACAAAATAGATGTATCAACCAAACGGATTTATGGTTATTACTTTTCCATATCTTAACTCCTCAATTGAAGTTTTACACTTTAACTCGCTTGATAAGCAATAAGCAACTCTCTCCAACTCCAAGTATTCTGGTTCTGGGTAGATCTCGACTTTGAAGCCTTGTCTTATTGGAGTTACTAGGATCTCCACGTATTTCACGTTGTTTCTATTAATACATGTTCTTATGAATTCGAGTATCTTGTAAGGATCTTGCTTCTCCATGGCCGTATACCAGTATATAAAACTACTTAAGAACTATCTAAGAGATGATAGTATTTTCAATATATTCTTGATTGTAACGGTAGTGACACCAGAGACTCTTGCTAATTTACTAATACTCACTGGTTTTCTCCTATATCTAAGGGCAATATATAGTGCAGCGGCGGCGACTCCGCTTGGGTTCTTTCCCTGTGTAAGCATATTGGTTTTTGCTCTCTTGATAATCTCCAGTGCGCTTCGAGCTATTTCCTCATCTACACTTAGGGCCGGCGCTAGTCTCCTAAGTAAGTAGTCTTCGGGGTCTGGGATTGGTGCTCTTACTCTCATATATCTATGGATTTTCCTATATAGTCCCTTCACTCTGCTTGCCTCTACTCTTGCCATGGCTATTAGATCCTTCAGTAAAAGAGGAATCCTGTGATTTCTGCAGGCAATGTAGATGCTTGTAACAGCTACCTCCTCGGGCTTAAACCCTAGAGCTATTTCTTCTTTTATAGCTCTCTCGGCGAGGAACTTAGCGGTACTTATAATATCAAATGATAAGTTTGCAAGATTTCCATATACATCTATTAAACTCCAGGTTTTATTAACAAACTCGATAAAAGACCCCTCTAATAAAATCTTGGTATTAGGGATTATTAATCTTTCAATGACTTTGTTATAGCATTACATAGATATAGATAAAGAAAGTTAAATTTAGATCATTAAACATTTATTGATTCAAAGAAACACGATGATCAGGTTAAAAATTTAAACACAGCTCTCTTTGTATGCTACTATATCTATTTCCAAATCTGCTCCTCGAGGTAGATTACTTACTTCTACAATGCTTCTCGCTGGATTGTAGTCCTTGAAAAACTCTGAGTAAACTTCGTTTAGCTCTTTAATCTGATTAATATTTTTCAAATAGACAGTAACTTTCACAATGTTTTCGAGTGATGCACCTGTTGCTTCTAGTATCGACTTAACATTCTCTAGCACTTGTGCAGTTCTCCTCTTGAAATCCCCCTCAACTAATTCCCCTGTCTTTGGGTCTATTGGTAACTGCCCTGAAACATATATCCATCCATTTACACATAGCCCTTGACTGTATGGACCAATTGGTTTTGGGGCCTTGTCAGTATATATAACTCTTATCAACTATGATCCCCTCTCTCTTTGTCTCCAAAGCACCTATATATATAACTCTACTTTTGGCTAAATAAAAATAATTTAGATAAATAAATGGGGTCTAAATAATCAATAGTAGAGTTTTTACATGGATGTATCGTAATTAATAGATAATGTCATAGAGCTAACGTGGGGTGAGTGTATGAAGATCACGCTAAGTAAATTAGTAAACATCCCTTATGAGGAGGTATTTAAGTCTATTGAGATGTACGTCAAGTCTAAGCTAGATGAAAGTGGATTAGACACTGTTGTGATTGGTCTAAGTGGTGGATTAGACTCCTCTGTATTGCTGGGTGTTTTAGCAAGGTTCATTCCTAGAGATAAAATAGTAGCGTTGATAATGCCTGATTCAAGAGTTACTCCAGTAGAAGATGTTGACGACGCAATAGGTCTCGCAAGAGCTTATGGGATAAAATATTATGTCTTTAATATTGATAAAATTATTGACTCGTACAGCGTTGCCTCTTTCTTTGAACTCGAAGACAATCTTGCGACGGGAAATTTACGCGCTCGTGTTAGAATGACTCTTTTGTACTACTATGCGAATAAATGCAGAGCCTTAGTTGCAGGCTCTAGCGATAGAAGTGAGATCTTAATTGGATATTTCACTAAGCACGGTGACGGCTCAGCGGATCTTTACCCGATAGCTTGCTTATATAAAACACAGGTCAGGGAGCTTGGTAGAAAACTAGGATTACCTAGTAAAATAATTATGAAACCGAGTGCACCAAGACTATGGAGAAATCATATAGCAGAGAAGGAATTGGGAATTAAATATGACGAGATAGACTTGGCATTATATGCATTATTCGATTTAAACCTCAGTTTAGAGGATGCTGTTGAAGTTACGGGATTATCAATTAATTCGATTGAGAGGGTGTTGAATATGCATAGAAAGAGCAGACATAAAAGGATAGGCATATCTACACCAAGCTTACCTTGGATTGATAAACCTATTCGAGAGCTTTAAGTCTAATATGTAGCTGAAGGGGTCTTTCTATTATCTCGATATTGCATGGTTCATATTGGATAACCATGCTTAATGGGTTAGTGGTGAAAAGGATATTTACAATTAAGTTTTCAAGACTTATACTTACCTCATATGGTTGGTACCTATTCCCGCAGACATACGCAACTAGGTTTTTTCTATGCTCTGTTATCCTTATCTTGTAATTGTTATCTCTTTTCTCTATCTTTCCGACAATTAAGATTTCATCAGATTCAAAGGAAATAGGATGTTCATCCCGCAAGTTTATATATCCATGTAAACCCCTTGATTTACTAATGGTGATTGAGCCATAAACACGCCCTCCAATGAAAATCTCCTTGACATGGTACAATTTTTCATCGGTCTCAATAATATTTCCATGTATTTTCAACAGCATACTCACAGCCTATTTGTCTCTCTTAATAATTATTGGTGAATCAGGTATCAAAGATTCCCTGTATATAAATTATTGATCTTAGAAAAATAAATTTAATACACTATGATCAATGATTAAAAGACAACAAATCCATGTAAAGCATTACAGTTCATTCCCGCACAAATGGATCTAAAAATATACATATACTCAAATTTCCGGCAAGGCTAATGATAAATGATTTAACTATACCTATAAATAAACCATGATCAAAATATATTTGTAACTCGTAATGAGTTTGAGATAAAAGTAAACAAATCCGAAGGTATTTTATGTAAAACAACAAGGATTCGTTTACCCCCAGTGTTAGTGTATTAATATATGTCTATGTATACGTAACACGTAATACCTGGGTCCAGAGATCCTCCGAACGGTTATCCCGCATCGGAAGATCCCGGGCCCTAGTATACGCATCACATATACATAGACATATATTAATACACTAACACTGGGCCAGGCCGAATCATTACAATATCTATATTTTTGCTTTTATTTAAATGTTTGGTTTTGTATTATGAAAATTATGTTTGGGATATTTGTGGTTTTGTATTCTATATTTTGTATAATGTTTGTTCAAGTAATACATTTTTCATAATGGTAAATGTATTACTTTGAGCATTGAATAACTTGATTTGTATGATATCTATTGGTAGTGATATATGGTGATATTAGAATTATATTTCTAGTAGATGCTTCTTGTGTAGCTGTTGGGTGAACATATAAGCCGAACATGAATAATAAGTACCTAGAATTATTATCTTGCTCTATGATCTTGGTTACCTTATCGTGAAATGCCTTTACGTCTTCTCCATGTATTCGTGCTTTAACCTCGCCGATGAAGATTAATGGGTTTCCTGTTTTATCAAATCCACTACCATACAAATCTATTTCAATTACTTTCTCCCCGATTTTTAGAAATGTTCTACCAAGTTCATTCACTATTAGATTCATGTTCAAGTAGAACCAGGATGGTAGGAGGCTTCGTGCTACATCTTCGATAATGAATCCAAAAGAATCACTTAGCTTACCTACTTCTCTAGATAGTTCATAGAGAGATTTCGTTAATCTATCGACTCTCTCTGAAAGTATTGTTATTGTTTTCTTGACTTCATCAAGATCCTTATCTAGGTTATCAATGATTTTCTTCATTTCATTTATATAAGGGCCTTCCACGATTGCCAACCCTATTCACCAGTAATCTTGGCCACGACACAGGTGTTAAAATCAATACTCGAATTCTACAATAAGATCCCAATTGAAGATTTGAAAAAGGAAAGCACTTGGTATTAC
>JAWAPI010000013.1:0-20376 GCA_038894495.1 Desulfurococcaceae archaeon | reverse complement strand
TAGTAGTCGTCATGACAGCTCTATGGGACATGAAAATATTCGATTTTGTGTGGAGTTCAACAGCTGGGGGTCCTCTAGGAGCTTCAAATGTTCTTGCTATAATAATGTATGATTACTTCGTAAGAGACCTTGACTATTATAGATCAGCTACAGTAGCAGTTCTACTCACTATTTTCACAACTCCTATAATACTAGTTGCTATTAGGAGGTTGAGAGAATGAAAATAAAATCAAAATTAACGACATTGTTGATAAATGTAGCTGTATGGATACTTGCCCTGTTCTGGATTCTTCCGTTTTACGGCATTTTCATAGTATCTATTCTACCATATAGATCTGTGATAGTTGAAGGCTGGCTAAGAATACCAAATATACAAGAAATATCTTTCAAGAACTACATAGAAGTATTACTAAACCCTGAATATGACTTGGCCGTTGGCTTAAGAAACTCCTTTATCATAGCCTTATTTAGCACAGCCATACCTGTTTTAACAGCTGCTCTAGCAGCCTATGCATTTACACAGTTTAATTTTAGACTGAAAGCGTTTCTATTCTCATTAATACTATTTATAATGATGGTTCCACAACAATTATGTGTTATCCCGCTTTTCTTTCTATATTATAGAGTTGGCTTATACGATACTCATCTTGGTTTAATATTACTTCACAGCGCATGGGGTATTGCTTGGTCTACTTTCCTGCTAAGAAACTATTTTCGAATTCTGCCGAGTAGTTTAACCGAGGCAGCTAGGGTATTTGGAGCCGGTGATTGGACTATTTTTACCAAAATTATATTGCCACTTAGTAAACCAGCTCTTATAACTGCCTTTGTCATGCAATTTGCATGGGTATGGAATGATCTATTCTATGCATTGGTTTTCCTGGTTAGCAAAGATCTAAAAGTAGTTACCCAAAAGGTCATAGCTATAAAAGGAGTGTATGTAATTGACTGGGGTCTTCTCTCCGCGGGCTCAGTTATAACAATGTCGATTCCCCTTATAATTTACCTTGTGTTTAATAAATATTATATCAGGGGAATAGCGGGCTGGGGGGTCAAGAGATGACTTTTCTAGAATTGATTAACATATCAAAGAAGTTTGGTAGGACCACTGCTGTTGATAGTGTTAATCTAAGTGTTGAGAAAGGTGAGTTTATAGTGCTTCTAGGTCCTTCTGGATGTGGTAAAACAACTACACTTAGAATAGTGGCTGGATTAGTATACCCCGACGAGGGAAAGGTAATAGTAGAGGGACGAGATATTACGTATCTCGAACCAGGCGAGAGAGATATTGCAATGGTATTCCAAGATTATGCCTTATACCCGCACATGACAGTTTACAATAACATAGCTTTCCCACTTGTTGTCAAGAAGAAGAAGCTTAAATTGAGCAAAGAAGAAATCAACGAAAGAGTTCACAAAGTTGCAAGAATGCTAGGAATCGATGAGTTACTTGATAGAAAGCCTTTGCAACTTAGTGGTGGTCAACAACAAAGAGTTGCATTAGCAAGAGCACTTATCGTTGAGCCTAGGTTATGGCTCATGGACGAGCCGTTATCTAATCTCGATGCATTAATACGTGTTCAAGTACGCGCCGAGCTTAAGAAGCTACAAAAAGATCTTGGTATAACAACTATTTATGTTACACACGACCAAGTAGAGGCTCTTACGCTAGCTGATCGAATAGCAGTAATGAATAAGGGTAGAATTGTTCAAATAGGTTCACCCAAGGAAATATATGAAAATCCTGAGCATGTTTTCGTCGCTACATTCGTTGGATCACCTCCTATGAACGTTATTGAATGCAAGATTGATCAAGATCTTCTCGTGTGTCAAGGCTTTGAAGTTAAATTGCCAAGCGAGCTTGCTAAGTCCATGAACGGTCAAATAGTATATCTAGGCATTAGACCAGAACGGATAGAGTTGTATGAAAAACCTGTTGAAGGCTCCATTCAGGGATCGGTTTATATAACTGAAACACTGGGCTCAGAGTTTATTGTAAATGTCAAACTAGGAGATACCATCCTCAAGGTGAAAACACTTAGAGAGATTATAGCAAGATCAGGTGATCCTATATACCTTAAAATAAACTGGAAAACGATCTCAATATTTGATAAATCAACTGGGAACTACCTTAAAGATTTCTCTAACGCTATTAGAGATCAACGTTGAGAACTCTTTCGTAACTATGGTTAATAGATATGGTTTTATACAATCAACAAGGTTCAAAATATAAAACTACTAAAACCAAATAGTCCCAAACCCGCGCAATAGACATTAATATTAATAGAAGACAATCTAAGTAAGAATAGATGTCTTGATAAGGTGTTAAATGTGAAAACAAGAACTAAACTGGTTTATCAATATGACTCTTATCTTCGAGAACACGAGGCAGTTTTAACTAACATAGCGAGTGATATACTGTTTTTTGACAGCACTATTTTTCACCCGAGAAGTGGTGGTGTTGATTGTGATAAGGGATTCATTGTGTTCAATGATACAAGATTAGAGATTATTGATGTATATTTCGATAAGGAGACAGGAGAGGTTGCTCATAGAGCTTCAAGCTTAACAAGTATTCCTATTGGACAACGTGTAAAAATGATACTTGAATGGAGCAGGAGGTACAGGCTAATGAGACTACACACAGCCGCTCACATAATCTCAGCTATACTATACAGTGATCATGGAGCCTTGGTATCTGGCGGGAATATTACACATGAATATGGATACGATGACTACACAATTGAGAAATTTGACAAGGAGATATTCTTAAAAGCCGTGGAGAAAGCAAATCAAATTGTTAAAAAAGATCTCGAGGTCAAAATATACTGGCTTCCCCGTGAAAGAGCTCTCCAGGTACCTGGAGTGGTGAAACTAGCTGAAAAAGCTCCCCCTGAATTAGAGGAGCTTAGAATAGTTGAAATACCAGGCATAGATATACAAGCAGATGGAGGACCCCACGTAGCTAGAACAGGTGAAATAGGTGAGATAGTGTTCCTCAAGGCGGAGAATAAGGGTAAAAATAAGAGAAGAATTTATTTCACAGTTAAGCCGTGAAAAACCCTATAAATAGGTATTTACAATACATGTTAGAACCTCATGAAATAAGTAGTAAAGTGCAGTTGTCTTTTTACCATATTATTTGAGATCAATATATGAAATAAGAAATGGTTTTTTAGTTCTCTTGCATTAATGATGAGTGGGGGGTAAAGAATGGCCGAGCAGAAACTAGATGAGATGTTAAAAAAGTATCTCGGAGTTAGTGCACCAAGGATAATAATTGGGGTAATAATGTTGATATTTGGTCTTATAATAGTGGTATATCCTGACCTGGTTGCGATACTGATTGCTATATACTTGATAATCTCAGGGATTCTCATATTAATAGATGAATTAATTAAGGGACAGGCATTAAAAGCTTTAAAGAAGTAGACAATATGTATTTTACTTTTTAAATAACTTTTCCTCTCTTGTTAATTAAACACTTTCGGTGAAGTAATTTAAATGTTTGATATCTATAGAGGACAATAGGAGAACCTATAGTGATATGGGCAGAATGAGCAGTTTGGAGAATTACCCCAGCAATCTGTATCACTTTTAAGTGTATAACTACAGTATCTTCTTAGTGAACAATCCAGGCAGGAGGGCATATAGGTAAAGGATAGTTTGAAGAGCATTTCATAGTTTTTTCTCCATATCTCGGAGAAAGTTTCAAGTAATGCATCGCCAATAATGTATTCTCTCACTTCTCTAGGTGTTTGATCAATGATGAGTACCCATGAGTAAGCTAGAAATAGACAAGAAGATACTTTTCCATCTACTCTAGTAAATAATGCTTTGTTAAGTACAAAAGGGCATTCTCTCGATGAGTAGGAGTCAATATTTGGTAGCCAGAGCTTAATAGGTTTACTTATTAGCTCAATAGATATTTTTTCCATTTTTTCTTTCAATTTATTGATACAGTAGTGGTCGTTAACACAATTAATGTCCTCTAATCTACCTTGATATGGAATGTAAAAACTTAGATATATGTTTTGTATTCCAAAATCAACTGAGTATTTGATAATACTATCTATTCGATCAATGTTTAGCTTGTTGATCGTGAAAATGGAGTTAACAATAGGTTTTCCCGAATCATTCATTTTTTTCAACTCATTTAGAGCTGTGAGGCCTGAGGATACCTTCGAGAGCTCTCCATATCTTCTGATCTTCTGGTATGTTTCAATATCCACTGTATCAATACTCACATATACTTCATCAACTCCTAGTTTAACAATATCTTTTGATAATTCATTCAATAATATACCATTAGTATTCAATATCACATATAGATTTTTTCTCTTTGCATATTCAAGCATCTCAAGGATATATGGGTTAATAGTTGGCTCACCCCAGCCTGTGAAAACGATTCTCTTTACACCACTGTCAACGGCATTGTCTATCATCTTAATGTATGTTTCTAGATCCATGTCCATGTGCCTTATTGTCCTGGATGCGAATCTAAAACAGTGTAGACATGATAGATTGCATCTCGTAGAGACCTCTATGGCTATCTCTCCTGGTGTAGAATCCGGGGCTAGTTTTAATACCCAGTCTCTTACCTTAATATACAATTGCAACACCATGTAAGTGACTGAGTAGGGAGATAGATGTAGGGATCTAAAAAACCTCTCTTAAGAGGGTAGGAGACCTTCTTCTTCTAGTCTATCGGCTAGCCACTTCAAGTCTAATTCTTCGAGTTTTTCCCTAGTTGGTCTTCCCCTTATCCATCCTCTCGCAGCGTAGTATTCTGGTAGCATTTCTTTGAGTCTTGTTACATGTCCTCTACTTGGACCCTCTGGCATTGGCTCCTTTAATAGTCTCAAAGGTAGTGTATCATAGGCTTCGCCGTCACCAAAGGATATTATATTGAATACTCTCTCTGCATTGTATATTCTTTCACCTATTTTCATGGCTTCCTCGGGTTTTATATCCCAACCCGTAATAGCTGATGTCTGCTCTGCTAGTAAATCCATGTAGTAAGCGAATGTAACGAATTTACATACAATCATGCTATCTATGAATGCAAATCCATCTTGCATTTCTTTGACAAGTTTTCCTTTACCCTCAGTTGAAAATCTATCTGCTTTCACAGGTACGCCTAGAACCTCTGGAGATATTAAATACGCTCTTAGATGGCATCCACCTCTATTGCTTGTAGCGTATGCTAATCCATGTCCTTGCACACCTCTGGGATCGTATGCTGGTAGTTCTTGTGCTCTAACAACCATCGCTAGCTCAGGTGCGCCATACATAGTTGCTAGTCTCAGTGCACCCTCTGCTAGTTCGTCTCCAACACCAGATCTATATGCTGTTCTCCACGTCAACTCAACCAGGGTTTCACCACTACCCCATGATGCTTTCAATCCTCTCAACTTCTTAGCCGGGATCTTCCCTTTCTCAACTAGTTCTAAAAATGTACCTATCACATGTCCCATGGAGATAGTGTCTAATCCTAGTTCATTGCATAGATAGTTTGCTTTTGACACAGCTGCTAAGTCTGGTGTTCCCGTCTGTGCCCCCATAGCCCACACGGTTTCATACTCTGGTCCTCCACCCTCACCAGTGAATGGTGGTTTGGTTATCTTTGTGTATCTTGCGCAACCAATTGGGCAGCCCCAGCATATCTCGTCTCTATACTTTTCCCAATCCATTATCTCCTTGGCTATTGTTTCACCGCTGATCTTCTCTGCATCTGGAAATACACCTGTCTGGAAGTTTCTAGTTGGAAATACGCCATGAGCGTTGATTATATTTACTAATATAGCTGTCCCGTACTTTGGTAATCCCTCCGAGGTTACAGGGGATTTTTTAACGAGATCTATTGATTTTTTAACAACCTCTCTAAATACTTCCTCCCTGGCTATTGGGGGTTTTGAATGCCCTCTCACAGCGATCGCTTTTAATCTCTTGCTACCCCAGACGGCTCCATGTCCACCTCTACCAGCTGCTCTGCTCTTATCATTTATAATACATGCAAATCTAACTAGTCTCTCGCCAGCGGGACCTATACATGCTACTTTAATATGTCTAGCTTCATCTTTACCTATTACACTCGATTGCTCTTCTTGTATTAAATCAGTTGTGTCATGGGTATCTCTTCCCCATATATGACTCGCATCTCTAATCTCTGGTTTTCCATCATGTATCCAGAGATAGACAGGTTTTTCCGCCCTTCCCTCAACAATTATTGCGTCGAATCCAGCGAATTTCAACTCAGGTCCGAATTTACCACCACTTTGCGAGTCGTGAATAGTGTTGGTTAGTGGAGATTTAGTGACAGAACACCATCTTCCACTAGCTGGTATTCCAGCGACACCAGTCACGGGACCAGTTGCAATTATTGCTTTATTCGCTGGGTTAAATGGATCAATCCTTGGATCAATCTCTTTCAACATCAAGTAAACTCCTAGTCCTCTACCACCAATCCACTTCCTCAATATTGCTTCCGAGGGTAGTTGTTCAATGTATACTTTCTCTTTCCAAAGATCTACTCTAAGGATACGACCCATGTATCCTCCAAGTGGCATATATACCCCACTTAAATATTTATAAATACAGGATATATAAACTTATCTAGCTTGATTGTTCAATCATACATGGATATAATCCAATTCTCGGTATTGATTAAAAAGGAATAATTCAAGGATATAACACATGGTGATTAACGTGAAAAAAGTGACTATCAAGTTTATATCGATATATGTAGATATATTTGGAAAAGAGATAGCTTTAGAACTCGATGATAACGCCAGAGTAAAAGACTTAATTGACTACATCGAGAGAGAGCTCTCTGAGCGAAATATATCTATCAAACCAATTGTGTTCGTTAACTATAGATTCTCTAGTGAGGATCAGTTACTTAGAGATGGAGACGAAGTTCTTGTAATGCCTCCATTCGCTGGAGGATAAAGTAGGCATGCCAATAAACACCAATAGTCGAGATCTTAAGATAGCATATCTCCAGGAGAGAGAGGATAAGTCAAGTATCTGTCTCGCATGTGAGAGGAGATGTAGAATCCCAGATAATCACACTGGTGTATGCGGTAACTATATGAGTATCAATGGGGTTTTATACCATGTCGGGTATGGGAGAATAAGTGCACTTGAGCATAGACCAATAGAGATAAAGCCTTTATATCACTACTGGCCAGGCTCGATCGCTCTTACATATAGTAACTATGGATGTAATTTCTACTGTCCATGGTGTCAGAACGATTACCTAAGCTATAGAAAGCCAGATTTAAACACTCAGATCACTCCACCAGATGAACTTGTTAAATACGCGGTTATAAATGGTGATGATGGATTATCAGCTAGTTTTAATGAGCCAATAACACACCTTGACTACGTCATAGATGTTTCAAGAATAGCCACTAACCTTGGACTATACTCAATGATGGTTACAAACATGTATTTCACAGAGAGATCACTAAGAGCCGTTTTAGAAGCAGGTGTTGATGGATTCTCAGCTGATATCAAGGCATGCCCCCAGGCAAAGCGAGCTCTCATTGGATTAGACCACGAGGTAGTATTCAGAAACGCTAGGATCGCGGTTGACAGCAATGCCCACGTTGAGATAGTATACTTAGTTGTAACAAATACAAACGACTTCGATGAATGTTATGAGTGGATTATAAGTAAACACCTTGATTACCTAGGTCCCGATACACCATTACATATCAATAGATACTACCCTGCACATAGATGGAGTGAGCCACCAACCCCGATAGAGAAACTACTAGAGATAAGAAACTACGCAGCTAGACAGGGATTGAAGTACATATATATTGGTAATGTTGGGAACCCAGAGTACGAGTCAACTAGGTGTCCAAGCTGTGGAAAAATAGTTCTATATAGACATGGGTTTAAACTAGTTAAACATAGTCTACAATACTCAAGTGGTAAGTATACTTGTAGTAGATGTGGGGAGATAATCCCAGTTCATGGAAGGGCGTTTGCGTAGCTTGATCAGGTATCAAATGAATAATACCACACTTCTCGATTAAAGCAATTAATTTAATTGTTTAAATAAATATATAAGTATGCCATGATATTAATAATATATTCGCGGGATAAAATATGTTAAGGAGCGTAGCACTACTAGTTATTCTAATAACTACATTACTATACACACCTATTACTACCAGCGAGATAGAAGGATTACAAATCTCATCAAGTAGTATAAGTATAAGTATCGATGGAGACCCAGCTGAATGGGGTACATTTGAATGTCCAGGTTTCCCAGTTGGTAATGACTACGGAATATGGTATTACAGAACCGTTAATAACATACCCCAATGGATATGGTGTGATGCCATAGGAGATGAGAGAACAGATTTCGCCTCACCAGATCCAAGAGCAGACCTTGTTCAATTCAGGATAACAGGAGACATGGATTACGTATACTTCCTATTCATATTCAGAGATACAAGTGGATTTTACATAGGAGATGATGGAGGGACATTTGTTGCATTGACAATAAATAGGAACGGGACAGAAGAGGGGGAGATATGGTTTGCCGGGCAATCAGATACCAAGGTCAACGAGAGCGCGAAATGGCAGTATCAGCTAGTAGTTAACCTAGCTGATAGTAGATATCGTGATCAAGGGTATAGAAGTGTAACTAATGAGTTGGAAAAGAACTGGGGTGGAATATTCCTCCTTCTAAACCCCAGTTGGCAGTTTTTAGAAGGAGACAATGCATTGATGGGTGCGAACGTAGATAAGAACGCTATTGAAGTAAGAATACCATGGAGTCTTATTGGAGGCGCTCCAAGCGGGTCAAGTTTCTTCCTTAGATTATCCCTGATAACAGGACGTGGATGGAGTGATTACAATGGAAACTTGGGGGGAACATGGGATATTAAATATGAAGAACAAGATCTAAGTGATGCTCTTGATGCAATGACTACGACTGGTCCAAATACATGGAACGATGTCGAGGATGGAGTTGTATATTACTACGTGGATGTCTACTTCACTACATCACCACCGTATTACCCGATCCCAGAGCCTGGATTACTTATTGCAGTTGTTTCAGTAGCGGTTGCAGGTTTTGGTGTATTCATTGGTCTCAGGGGAAAGAAGGTAGTTGAGTCTCAGGGGAGCTGAGATTAGATTATTCTTGTATTACATTGTTTTTTCACCTGTCTTTTACTTAATTAGTCACGGTATATCCTTGGCTTATGTTTTTTATAGCTTCCTTACTAGGTTTATTCATCAATATAGGTGATCTATGTCTCACACAGGGCGATGCAATGATCAATCCATGTAGTATTACACCTAGCTCACACTAGGAAAATATACATCGATTCCTTTATGTAATGTGTTCTACGCGACTGAGTAACGCGTATAGTGCTTTCGACTCTTATCTCCTCGTTTAATTGTATAGTGCTTGGTGCTATCTCCGATAAGCATAGATCAATGCTAGTCACTCCGTGGTATTGGAGTCTCTACTTCGAGTATCTGTTGTCTTGGCCCGGCCTTTAGCATCGATAACCACTAATCATAGTATTGCTCTGAGACTATGGAGTTTCTCGCCGGGAGTCATGTCGAGGTATTCTTGAAATAACCTGTGTTTTATCTGTGAGGTTTAAATAGGTATCGCAGTGCGGGGGGTGGGATTTGAACCCACGCAGGCCTACGCCAGCGGATCTCTCCCTGGGCTATTGATCTTGAGTCCGCCCCCTTTGGCCATGCTCGGGCACCCCCGCATCTAATTGTAGATATTTCTTAACCGGGGTTTTTAATTCTCTCTAGTGGTGTTGATCACGAGTAAGCTATTTAAAGGATTACATGCTTTTATTCAATGATGACTCAGAGGTTGATACATATGCCACTTAGGCCAGCTAGGTGTTATACAAAGTTTAGTGGTCCACCATATACTAGGAGAGAGTATATTCCAGGTATTCCTCCACCAAAGATATCTAAGTTCGAGATGGGTGATATACATAAAGACTATGACTACGAGGTGGCACTTGTTGTCAAGGAGGCTGGTCAAATAAGACATAATGCAATGGAGGCTGCTCGTGTTAATGCACTTAAAAGACTAACTACTAAACTAGGTGAAAACAACTTCTACCTCAAAGTAAAGGTATATCCACACCATGTCATACGCGAGAACAAGATGCTTGCTTTCGCAGGAGCTGATAGATTACAAGAGGGTATGAGACAAGCGTTTGGTAAACCAATTGGAACAGCTGCAAGAGTATATCCTGGCCAAGAAGTAATCGTGGTAAGGGTGTTTAAAGACCATCTTAATGCAGCTAAGCAGGCCCTTAAAATAGCAGCTTCAAAACTACCATTACCTACTAGGATTACTATTAAGCCCTTGAAACAGGGTCTCTCCTCTCAGGGCAAGGTAGATTAGTTTTTGAGTGATAATCTAGTATTCAATTGTGGATACTACCTCGTAGATCTATCCCGAGTGCTTGATGTAGTTAATAAGAGGAAAACTAGAAAAATACTCTTACATGCTCCCGATGGACTTAAACATCTCTATGTGTGTATCCAGGGTGTCTTGGAGAAACATGGAGTGTTCGAGATATACTTCTCTAGTAATCCTGGCTATGGAGCATGTGATATACCCTTCGAGGAAGCTAGTGTAATAGGAGTAGATCTCATAGTTCACATAGGACACGAGAGATATCCCTTTGAGATATTGAGTAATCAAGATCTTGTTGTATACGTTCCAGTATATATTGTGCTCGATCCCAGCTTAGAGCTCGTTGAGAAACTAGTTAGCATACTAAGAGAGAACAATTACAAGAGATTAACAATTTCATCTACACTCATCGATAAGTTCGTCAGGGGAAAAATCAGAGAACATCTTCTAAATAATGGTTTCACTATCTACGAAATTGATAAACCAGTCCTTGGATGTATGTATAGACACATAGTAGTATTTGATAAAAATGTAGATGCACACATTATCATCACGGGTGGATTATTTCACCCGCTTGGACTAGGACTTGTCTCCAGGAGACCAGTAGTTGCTGTTGATCCATTCATGGGTAAGATCTGGTTCGCTCATGTCGAAGCCGAGAAGATACTTAGAAAGAGATTGTTCAATGTAGTGAAAGCTAAGAATAGCTTATCAACTGGCTTAATCGTTGGCACAAGACCTGGTCAATACAGGGTTAGTCTAGTGGAGGGCTTAAAGAAACATGCAATGAGTAAAGGATATAGAGTCTATGTTATATCAACGAGTTATTTAACAATAGAGAGGTTAGCATCTATTGATAGTGCATTAAACCTAGATTTCTACGTTGTAACTAGTTGTCCTCGGTTACCTATAGATGACCTAGGCGAGTTTCATAAACCTGTGTTAACACCTGGGGAGTTCTTAATGATTATCCGCAATGTAGATGAATATATATATCCATGGTGAGGAGGCAGTAATGGTTAGCGATAAGAGAGAGTTAGAGAGAGCTCTTAAACCACTATCTAAACCTAGGTCTCTTGGATTATATAAAAGAGAGCTTGAGCAATACCCTACACCTACCTCAACTGCTTCTCACATGGCATGGATTATTCGTATGAAAAACAAGCTAGTTAACAAGACAATTCTTGATATGGGTTGTGGTAGTGGTGTTTTATCAATTGCATCGCTTCTTGCAGGTTCATCTAGGGTTATTTGCCTAGATATAGATGAGGATATACTATTAAGCGCTGGGAATTTAGTGAGTAGTTATTATGGCGAGTTGTCACATAGAGTTATTCTTGTGAATGGAGATGCCTTGAACACTTTCTTTAGCAATGTTGACACGGTTGTTATGAACCCTCCATTCGGTGTCATCGAGAGAAACAGAGGACTAGATGTTCAATTCCTTGAAAAAGCATTGTTGAATGCTAGGTATGTATTTAGTCTACACAAGTTCTCTAATGGTCTAGTGGAGATAATCAAAGACATTGCTAATTCAAGGAGGTTAGAGATAATATGGTTTGAAATATTAGAGCTTGAAATACCTATGTTATATCCAAGGCATAGGAGAAAAGTGCATAGAATAAAAGCGTTATTTATAGGTCTCGAGAAGGGAGGTGGATAGCTTTGAGTATCGTGGTCCCCGGGGAAAGGATAGGTGTAGAGGAAGAAGCTATACCACTTAGTGGCGCATATGTAGATAAAGCTGGATTTATTAGATCAATGTTCATTGGCAGGGTTTTAATGGATAATTACAAGAAGACGATATCAGTTAAGCAGTTGTTTAAAAGAGATCTAACACTTAGACAAGGTCTTCTCATAGAGGGGAGAGTTATAAATGCATCGGATGAAATAGCTCTCGTGAAGATATACTACGCAGAGAACAATAAAGTAGATGCTGTTGGATTACTACATGCTTCACAGGTATCGAGCGAGTATGTTCGCGATATACAAGAGTATATAAGACCTGGTGATTTTATTAAGGCGAGAGTATTGAATAGTAGTGTTCCATATCTCCTTACAACGAGAGAGGCATCAACTGGTGTGATAGTAGCTTATTGTGGAGATTGTGGTAACCCCCTATATTTAAATCCATCTGGTAAATTAATATGTAAAAATTGTAGTAAACAGGAAACGAGGAAGCTCGCAGTTGGATATATTTACGTGTTGAGGTGAGTTATTGCCACTTACTAAGAGAAAGTTCTTTATTCCATGCGCCGAGGATGAGTGTTTTAGACTATACGAGCTAGTTAAAGATAGGATTCCATCGGTATCATACGTCACAATCGAGATCACGAGTAAGGGGTTGTTGATAGAAGCATATGGGCATGAGACAGATGTTAAAGAACTATGGTATGAGATTAGGCGAATTGTAGGTCCTTTAAAGGAGGCGATGAGGAAAACAGGTTTAAAGAAGTATAGTATTAGCTTAATTACTAAGACAATTCATAGAACAATATCACCGAGAATACTAGTAGAGATCTTGAAAAGAAGCAATTATAGTGCTAGATATGTAGATGATGAAGATGCAATATATACAAATGCGTTATTCGAGGATATTGTTAACTACGCTCGGAGAATCGCGTCTTTAAGTGAAGAGGTGGGTAAATACGCGACTACAACATCCACGAGATATTACATAGTTACTGCCTGTGCTCTTACTAATCTACCTATAGGCGATGTTGCGAAGATGTCAATAAAGCTTGGTTTAATTAAGCAAATAAATGATTCCAAGTTCGTATTGAACAAGGACTGGAGATCAGCATTGGATTTATTTTTAAAACATGCTTTTAATACTTCTAGTTAAGGGATTTAATATGGATATAAAAATAGTGTCGAGAACGGGTAGGGAGATTATATTAGAGATAAAAGGCGAGGATCACACTCTTGGAAATATATTAATGAGAGAGGCTCTAAGGCACCCTGCCGTTGAATATGCATCGTATAGAATACCACATCCACTTAGGGATGTAATGGAGTTTACCTTGATTGTCAAGGAGGGTGCAGATATATCTACTGTGCTCAGGGAAGTTCTAGGTAAGCTTAGAGAACAGATATATGCTTTTAGAGATCTAGTTGAGAAATCCATAGGTTAGGTATTTTGAGAAAGGAGGAGGCAAGGGTTCTTGTATTTGACATAGGGATATACTATTCCGTGTTCGCTACTTATAGAAAAGAATTCATTGAAGAGCTCTATATAATGCGTAATCCACTAGTGAGAGTTGATTTAGTATTGAAAAATAACCTTAAAACAATAGAGGAGGTTTCATATGTCCTTTCATGTAGTAGTAAATACACGGTATTATCCACTATCCCAGGGTTTAAAGTTGTTGAGGGTGGTGAAGAGCTAGTTTTGAGAGAGAAGTATTGTAGATTAATAAGTCTACTAATATGTATGTTAGATAGAAGGGGGTACATGCCCGCTTCCCTAGTCGAGGATATCTATGAAGTAGGTAGTAAGTGTGTTCTAGGTGGAGAGTTTGACTAGGTTTTGTCCACGATGTAGAGGTATTATGAAACCAATTAAGGAGAATAACAAAACAATCATGGTGTGCTCGAGATGTGGTTTTAAAGAGGAGGCTGTGAGTAAGCAGGGTTTTAAAATATCTAGTAGAATAGAGCATAGTGAGAGGGAGAAAACAATTATACTCGAGGATTCAGTTGATATATCTAAACTCCCTGTATCCAGGGAGGTTACATGTAGGAGGTGTGGTTCTCATGAAGCATACTACTGGGTTTTACAGACAAGAGCTGCGGATGAGCCTCCAACGAGGTTTTATAAATGTGTTAAATGCGGCTATGTCTGGAGAGAATACGAATAAATTATATTTTACTCCTCAGTGATTAATATAGCTTAAGTATCCCCATTAATAATTGGTGAGCTTATTGAGACTTAGATTTAGAGAAGTATCGGTTTGGAAATACTCAATGGTTGCTATATCGAAGATAATTGAGGAGGCAGTTGTTAAAATCGACGATGAGGGTGTTAGATTAAGAGCTATAGATCCATCAGGTGTTGCATTAGTAGATTTCTTTATTCCAAGAAATGCATTTTATGAATATGAAATAACCGAGGAAACTAGTATTGGGTTAAACATGGACGAGTTTGCCAAGATTCTTCGCCGTGCTAGGAGAGGAGATGAACTACTTCTAAATATACCAGCTCCTGGTCGAGTTGAGATAGGCTTCGAGGGTAAGGGTTCAAGGAGATTTATAATACCTACAATTGAATTATCCTACCAGGAAATACCAGAGATAAGTTTTGAAGAGTCATTTAGATGCAAATTACTACCTAAACTATTCAAGGATATTACTAGAGAACTTGAAAGCATAAGTGACACGATTGAGTTGCATGGACCAGCAGGAGAGAACACACTTGTTATTAGAGCAGAGAGTGAATTAGCGGAGGCCGAGGTTGTTTTAAGTAGCTCTTCAGGGGCTCTTCTGGAATATGAGTCAACTGGCGAAGCTAGATCTAAGTATACAGTGGACTATATCTCCGATATCGTAGTTGCATCTCAAGCAGCTGAAATTCTCTCATTAGGGCTTGGTATTGAAACACCATTAAGATTAACATATGAACTACCTGAGGGAGGACGGCTACAGTTCTATGTTGCTCCGCGATCAGATTAAGAACTTAAGCATGAATTTTTTAAAGACAATTATAAGACAATACTATAGTAAAAAACCATTAGAGGAGCCAAGTGATATACATAAGAGAGAGATAGCTCTCGAGAGCCTAGAAGATGGCAAGTACATTAGGCATTTATCATTTCCATATATGAGTCAACTATATGATTACATACTAAGAGTTAAGACTCCGCTACACTTATACTACTCATCTGCTCTATATGCTTCCCCAAGTAGCGATAAAATGGAAGATAAAGAATGGGAAGGGTCTGAGCTTATATTTGATATTGATGCAGATAAATATCCTGGTTGTGAACAGGTCTTATGGATATGTCCTAGTAATGCTGGGATCTCCATTAGTAAGCTCGATTCTTGCCCAGGCGGGGAGAAGCCAGTTGAGTACTCAACACTCTCTTGGTCTTGTATTAAGAGAGCATGGGTAGATATTATTGAACTAGTGAAAATACTCAAGGAAGAGCTAGGATACAAAAAGATAAAGATATACTTCTCTGGGAATCGAGGGTTTCACGTGAGAGTATATGATAGTGATGTATTAAGCTTATCTAGGGAGTCGAGGAAAGCTATTGCTGACTATGTTTCATGCGATAATTTATCAATACAAACGGTTTTTCCAGATTACAGAGGTAAAGTTTTATTCATACCACCTGAATTTGGTATAAGGAGAAGGGTTTATGAATACGCATCCAAGATGGGTATTATTCAACCCGCTCGATTAAGAGGGCTTAGGGATATATATGCCCTAGATACAGAGAATCTAAGTAATATACTTAGTAATATCTGTATCAAGGTGGATAAAGCAGTAACAATGGATACGTCTAGGCTGTCTCGATTCGGAAATAGTTTAAATATGAAAGCTGGTTTAAAAGTGGTTGAGATAGGTTTGAATGTAAATATAGACGAGCTCTACTATGATAAATTTTCTCCTTTTAAAGGCTATGTTAAAATAAAATCACTAATAACAGGTAATATACAAGTTCTAGATAATCAAGTGGAGTTATCTAGGTATAGTGTAAGTAGAGTTGATGGATATATAGGTGTGTACTTAGTAGTTAAAAACATTGCGGTGCCCGTTGATTACAGTGAACTCGAGGTCAAACCATGACTGAGCATTATTTAAGGATTATAAGAGAAGAAATGAGAAACACTAGTCTTTCTCAAATTCCATTTCAAAGACTAGATTCAATAATACAGACAATTAAAAAATCATATATTGGTGTCCTAGGCCTTAGCCCTATTGGTAGAGAGCTGTTTACAACTATGCTTTCCAAAACAATTAACGATGTAAATCTACTCGCTAAGATTAGACTAGCTAAAACTATTCTATTGGAGAGCGCGGAGAGTTCCTCGGTGGATCTCAGTATTGGAAAGGCGTTGTTATCGCTCTTGAAAGCAAACAATACTCTTCTCTCCCCAATTGTAATTAGATACGGTGAGAGAATACTTTATAAGTTTAAATCTGATTGCTTTATAGGCTCAAAGATGTTTAGAGAAAGAGAGATTGCACCAGTATCCATTGATGAGATGATAAAAGCAGAGATCAATAGTTGTGGAGAGCCATTAGTAGATCCTGTCTACAGGTATTTTGCAACTAATGTGTTGAAATAATGGAGATAGCGAATCGAGTTTTTATGTGAGAAAAACTAAGTACACGGCGGCTACCATCAATGAAACTGACATTATTAGGTAAAATGATTTATGATCAATTGTTATCAATGGTGATCTCTTACGAGGAGTCCTCGACGTAGGTTTTATTCTCCTCGATAATAGTATACTAGTTAATAAAATTACAGTTAATAGTATTGATCTAGCTGTTAGCAACCCTAAATGACTCATTGAGGAATAATCTGCAGATGTAAACCCTGATAATATTATAATAAACATCACTACTATTATCACGTTCACTACGCGACTATATAGTAAAATTAGGGAATCATATTCAAAAAGTTTAGTTACAGGGGTAAAACGCCTTGCTTTCAAGTTCTCACTCTATCAACTAACTGGAAGATATATAATTTCGGTGGGGTTAATATTTAAAACATAGCTATTATTGGTGATACGAATGCAAAATAAGATCACAAGGAGCAGTATATTAGGCTTCGCGTTATTAGTCTCCGCTCTATCAATATATTTGTTATTCTACGTGTCAAGTGATCCATTGAGCACCCTTGGATTAGTTAACTTAGCTAGAGTCGCTGGGAGCTATAAAGAGTTCTGCGAGATGATAAGTTTTAATGGTGTTTGTAAATATAGCTTGTTCTACGTATGGATTATTAGTAGAATACCAGTGGAATTTACACCGATTTTGCAGATCTTGGTTACGATACTTATCTACATAGCAGTCTATACAGTGTATAGATCTCATATTGCATCAGGATTATCGGCGTTTACATACATACTGGCTCCTACCGCGCTGTCTGCTCATTCTCTTGATCAGACTGGTTTATTCCTAACAACGCAGTTAATTGCCCTGTGTTCTTCATTGATATTTATTGGATTTATTAAGAACATGGATTTGAAATTTATTGTTCCAGGCATGATCCTATATGTATTACTATTGTTTCATAGTTTAGTCCCCATTATATTACTTACAATTGGAATATTGTCTTTGGTAAGTCTTTTACATGGAAGTGTAGATAGGCGATTAGTAATAGCTCTCGGAGTTGTATTGTTATTGTTTTTCTTTTCATTTATTTACAATGGTATGAGTTATTATAGCATTATATCAGCACCCGCTATTGTTCTCTCAATAGGGGTAATAATTCTATATCATGTTGATACACGTTTGAGAATGGGTCTTGCATATAGATCAACTTTTTCAATTATCCTTCTATTTACAGCTTTGATCTCTGTTATTACCATGTATTATCTCGGCGTTAAGCCAGTAATAACCCCTATAGGCTCAAATCCAGTTGCGTTATATGGTTTACCTGGTTTATTAGCAGTTCCCAGTGTTGTATTTACATTGATTACCCCTGGAAATATATACGAGAGATACTTACTAGCCATGGGGTTTACTTTACTACTGGTTAGTGTCTTTGAACTATACACTATTACTATTGCTATAGTATTTTTAGCTATTCTTAGCTCCGTATTTCATTATAACATAGAGGATTATAGCAAGGTAATTATAGAGAGCAAAAGTAAAGCTTTCTGGAAAGGCCTAGTCATTATACCATTGATAGTATTCATAGCAACATCTATCTATGCATCTATGTTGATTTACAATAAGCAATATCTAGGTATGAATCCATTTAATGAAATATCATCTCTTGTGTCTGAAAAAAGCCTAGAAAACCCGAGATTAGATATCAGAGCAATTAGTAGGCAGATTGTAGAGGCTTTTAAAAATACTGCTTCTTCTAGAAGTGTATTATTAATCACATACTGGGATTACAGCGACTATATAATAGGTGTTTTAGCCAGTAATGGGTTTAAACCAAGGGTAATAGCTCACTCGATCAGCGATCAAGATGATAAGATCCTATTATCTAGAATAATGACGAGTGATTGGAGAGTAGCTAGTCAGATTCTACGGAATATTAGTAGTGAGATAGGGGTGGAAGATGTATATATTCTTGTCACATTCGCTTATAGTTCTCAGCAAAATTACTCATTTATAGGTGTTCCAACCGAGTTTTACTTACCAGGCGAAAACTACCCCACTGTGCTATTTGAAGGTTTTGGAGAGTTTTTCTATAATTTGAGATACATAACAATTGCCAATAGGTCTATCTCCGAAAATGTTAACATCTTGCCGATAGGTAACTTACGTGCTATATCCCTAGCGTGGACCTCTACGGGGAGAGAGACATTGCTAAATCAGCTATGTATAAAAGCACTTGAAGACCACGGCTACACCACTATATATAACTACATGACGGAGATGCCTAGGCTCACATCAATAGTCAACGGATTTGAATCGATTTATATTGAGAATATTGAAATAGGTAGAGTGTCTCTTACTTATTATGGTTCTTTTGATATAATGTATATGATTGCACTATTTAAACTGAGTCTTCAACAAGGTGAATAATCTTGGTATTACCGAGAAAGGAAACACCGGACATTGGTGAATTATTAATTGCGAGTGTTCAGGAGATATATGATTATGGTGCATATGTAACTCTAGACGAGTATAATAATGTAAAAGCATTTCTACCGTGGAGCGAGGTTTCATCTAAGTGGGTTAGAAATATACGTGACGTAATACGTGAAGGACAGAAAATAGTCGTGAAAGTCATTAGAATAGATAGAGCTAAGAAAGAGATAGATGTTTCACTAAAACGTGTATCAGATAGTGATAAGCAAAACAAGATGAAATGGTGGAAAAGATACTCTAAGGCATGTAAAATAATCGAGTTAGCTGCGGAAAAGAAAGGGGCTAGGGTTGAGGATGCCTATAGAGAGATCATTTGGAAACTCGAGGACAAGCACTCTGATATAATGTATGCCTTAGAGAGATCAGTTGTTGAAGGACCCCAGATCCTAGTTGAAGCAGGTATTCCATCTGACTGGATACCATTAATTATAGACGAAGCTGCACGACATGTAAAAATAAAGAAAGTGGTGGTTAGGTACAAGCTGACAACTCATTCTACTAAGCCGGATGGAGTATTAAGAGTTAAGAAAACCTTAGAGACAATTGCTGAATACATTAGATCAAGGGGTGTAAAGTTTAAACTATATGTATCAGGCTCACCGAGATATCTACTAGAAGTGTATGCATCAGATTATAAAACAGCTGAAACAGTTGCAGAGGAGGCAATTAGGGTAGGCTTTGAATCAGCAAGAGAGCTAGATGTAATTTTTCAAGCTGAGCGTGAGAAGCATTGAACTGGTTAATGAGAAAGTGTAAGTCGTGTGGTAAGTATACCTTTAACAGGGATAAATGTCCTCTTTGTGGAGGCGAACTAGTAGTTCCTCATCCTCCTAGGTTCAGCCCAGTAGATAAGTATGTTGATAAGAGAATTAAGATGAAAATTGAGAGCAATATGTTAGATTTAGATAAGAAACCTAGCTATGTCCCATGAGGTTAACAGAAGTCCCCAATGAGGATGGATTTAAAATCCCTTAACACAAATAAAATAGATAACGGTGCCGCCGTAGTATAGCCCGGTTGAGTATGCGGGCCTGTCGAGCCCGTGACCCGGGTTCAAATCCCGGCGGCGGCGTCTCTCCCTGATAATCAAGGCTTATGTTACATTAGTATTTCTACGAGGTAGTAATCCTGGTCTATCAGGTACTAAATTGGAGAGTTGAGA
>JAWAPI010000012.1:0-20377 GCA_038894495.1 Desulfurococcaceae archaeon | reverse complement strand
CAATAGCTTGGTAATTTGTATACACACCTGCCTCAGCTAGATCTAGTATTCCCTTGTAAATGGAAAGAGCTAAAATACCTGTTTTTGCTGGGACAACGATGTTTTCCACATCAATCTCCTTCTCAAATAGTTCAAATACAATGGTTTTCAAACCCTCAATTGTCAATGGATTCTCGTATTGGATGAAAAATGAGGCAGGGTTTATATCTACTTCTATCTCTATATCTCTTGTCGCAAAGAATAATAAATCATCTGGATCTATGCTCATTATACTATCAGAGTATATGCTTAAATCAAGACCTTCAAGATATTGAATAATTGATTTCGTAAACTCAGGTGAGTACTCTACACATAGCTTTTTTAAACCAAGATCTTTTACAAACGAGGCTAGAAGCGCAGATGCTCTATCACTATACAAACCGGTGGGATTAAACTTTTCATCTTTTACAAAAACGTTTTCAACCTTGCTCACAGGGGTTAACCCCTCGCCAAGAGTCACCTTACTTTCAAACAATGGAAGAATCGAATATCTCCATATTCCTCTCTCGTTTCTCCTAACCTTAAATCTTGGATTATTATACCTTAGCAAAATGAAACCATTACACCTTGGGCAATTAGCACTAAGAAGCAGAGATGGATCTCTTGCCTCCATCTCATACCCGCATCTTATACATTTCAAATATACATCAGAGATATTCAACGATTGCAAGCGCTCCACTTCCAGAAACTAATTCTAATCTATACTAGCTTATTGGTTCTCTATATTTATGAATTTATGAGGTTGTAAAACTAATAAAAGAGATGTGCACGATTTCCTGTAGTTCTTTCATTATAATTTCTTGTCTCAAATACCAAAGGACGCGAATATTGTAGAGTTAGACCATAATAATTTGACAATGATCTCTCATAATCCATACTTGATATACATTATTAATGAGTCTAGGGTTAGATATGAGGTTTACTCGTAAAGTGATAATTAAAACTGTTTGCAAACATCCCATGGAAAGAGTTGATCTAGACCTACTGTTTAAATGAGAACATAGACACACTAGAGCGTTTGAAGATTAATGCAATAGAAAAGATACAAGAGTTTAAAATACATGGTCTGGGTTAAAAGGACACTTAAGTTATTACTAATAAATTCATTATGCAATAATAACCGCCTTAAATATTAACCATTTGTTTTACTTATATGCACGTGAACGAGTTTGTTCTGTCAATATGACTCTCCGAGTATATTGTATTACTCTGCTTATTCTTCCTTTAATGTTTCTACATGTATACTCTGGGTTTAAGTCATTTCTCAATTAATTCTTTCTAAATTACTTTAAAAGTAAGGATCTCGGAGGACTGCGCTGATGAAATCTCCTTTCTCATCAAATAGCTCAAGCGAGAGGATCCTAATACCTAATATGGTTTTGACACTAGATCAAACGCTTGAAGATACCATTAGATTGTTATCAGTATAAGGATAGACAAATAGAAAAGCACAATAAAATATTGATCATACCCTTGGCACAGTTAGTTAAATCTCTTTCATGCATTTAAGCAATGTTCCCAAGGCATTGAGCACCAAACCTCTCGCGATCTTCGCGAGCCCCGATATTCTCATGGCGATAACAATATTTCTCTTTATGGCATGGTGTTCCTTTTAATTTCAGAACGGTTTTCTATGCTTTCTCACCGACGTTAGATCAATGCTTGATGGTAAGCTGAGTGTTACTCACGTAGACATAGTGTCCGCTAACTCCCCTACTATTCTGAGATCAGGGAGATCGACTAAATCCTTAATTGTAGCTTTTGCTAACTTGTGCCCACTTCTAGCATCAATACTGTAAGCATAACTTTCAGTCTTTCACTCACTATACTTATTCACCTTGATTACTCAGGTTATCCAAGTTCACCTGTTGTAAATGTCCCAGTTTTATTAAAGAAGATCATATTTAACTTCATATTTCTCTCTCGAGAATATCCCCACAACTCACCAGTCTGCTTTTTTCTCTAAGCATCACAACTCCAATGAAAACAATCAAGGCATTGCAATAAAAATGCACGGGAACATGCAACAAGGATAATTGTAACTACGAAAAGAACTAAGAGAAAAAGGTTACCCGTAAACACATATCAAGCTGTGGAGGCTACGAATGGAATTAATATAACTATCCACGTTATGAACCCCGCAACCTTCTCGGCAAGCCGCATATTCCCCCTCACGTAATACTGCGCTTAGGCGGCTCACTCATATAATCCCTCTCCAACAATATCTTATCAAACTCGAGTCTATCTGATCATCGCGTTACCACTCGTTTATAACTATATGCTTTTTGCACTTGCTTGAATTCTCTTAGTAAATACTTGAATATGAGATCATTTTATGTTCATGGAAGCGCGGGGGATTGGTTTTAAGATTTCAACATTGAAATGTCTAAGATTAAAATAGGCTTATATCGATTGATTGAGCTCATCATATTCGGTGGAGGTAGTTGGGCTTGGAGAAGAACCAATTGCTTGTTGGACTAGATATTGGAACTAGTAGTGTTAAGGCTTGCGTTTATGATAGACTTGGTAATAAGCACTTTTCCATGAGAAAACCACTTCATAATACCATTTATCTTGGTTCCATTGTTGAGCAGGATCCGCACGAGGTCTTATCAGCCGTAATTGATGTCTTAAAGACCCTTGCTAATGTATTTAAAAACGAGGAATTATACGTAGGATTATCGTCAACCTCGCCATCGCTAGTTGTGGCTGATAACGAAGTTAATCACCTCTATAAGGTAATAGCCTGGATGGATAGAAGGGCAGTTGCGGAAGCGGGGTTTCTCGAGAGCCAGATTGGCAGATTTGAAATTGTAAGAAACACTGGGTTATACTGTGATCCCATATTCACTGCCCCGAAGATCCTATGGGTTAGAAGACATCTCGCAGATTTATTCAATAGGGCAAGGTTCTTTATTCAGCTAAAAGACTATGTGTTTTATCATCTAACTATGCAACCATACACAGATTTCTCACACGTAAGTGAGACACTACTATATACACTCAAAGGAGATTTCTACACCGAGTTATTGAACCTAATTGATATAACACCAGACTATCTTTTTAAACCAGCGTCGTCAAGCAGCGTTTTTGAAATTAACCCATCCAGGCTCATGAGAGAGTTGCAGGAGTTACGAGGAAGAGTATTTATAGCATTAGGAGGTGTCGACTCCGTGCTCGCCAACATTGGAGCAGGCGCTGTAAGTTCTAACATAGCCTCAGACACTACAGGGACATCAACTTGCTTAAACATAATATTAAAAGAACCATCTGAGAAATTTATTGGTTTATTCGAGATATATAGGCATGCAATAGACGATTACTTCGTGCTAGAGGCGTCCTTACCTACAAGTGGTTATTTCCTTGATAGAGTACTGGATCTCCTAGGAAGCGACCACACCATTTTAAATAAACTTGATGAAAAACCATCAACTTTGCTTATCCATCCTTTTCTCGAGGGGACAAGATCTCCTGACTGGAATCCCAGAATACTTGGATCAATTTATGGATTATCAACAATGGTAAGTAGAGAGGACTTAGTAAAAGGTGTGTTAGAGAGCGTTGCCTTCTGGATTAGGAGCGTTATTGATACCGTGAGGGAGGGTGGACTAATGATCAATGAAGTGAGGTCTGGTGGTGGAGGAGGGCGAGGTATATGGAACAAGATCAAAGCTAATGTAACAGGAGTTGTGTATAAAGAGCCATTAGAGCTAGAGATATCCTCTCTTGGCGCAGCAATAATAGCTGGATTAGGTGCCGGGATCTTCAAGGATGTCTTTGAAGCTGTTTCATCAATGGTTAAAATAAACCAAACATTCTTTCCAAACCCTAGTTTAAAGCCAATATATGATGATAAGTACAACGACTGGTTATCTATATGGAGTTTTTATAGAAAGTTCTCAACAACAAACTAGAAACTGTTGTACTCTATTTTACAACATTTTCATTTAGAACACCATTGTGTAAATTAAAATTAGATAGTTCTGTACATAATTCGGGTGATCCTTTGGGAGTAGAGGTAAAGTATAGAAGAGCATCCGGACTTGTTAGAACAATAGGAGCATTTGACTCATTAAACCTGAATGTTGCAATGTGTAGTCCTCCACAAGGTGTGCTATGGGCGTGGACCTGGGGAGCTGCAATGTTTCCAGCGGCTTTAATAAGCCTTTCGTATTTTCTTGGCATCTTCGCCGTGCTCCCAATAACAATACTGTACGTCCTCTGGACAGTTGCTATGCCTAGATCCGGTGGAGATTATGTATGGCTAAGTAGAGCATACCACCCAATCTTGGGATTCATGGTGAACTTTTTCCTAACCTTTGTCATGTTAAACTGGTATGCAATGAACCTCCAAACTACGGGTCCCTTCTTCTTGGCAACATTCTTTGAAGCATTTGGCCTAAGAGACGCTGCAATGTTTGTTGCCACAGTCGAGGGATCAATGCTCGTGGGAATATTATTTCTAATAGCTTATGCAGTGCTCTTGATAAGGGGAACACGTGTGTTCAATATTTTCCTGCGAACATTCTTCGTGATATCTCTAATCGGATCATTTGCATTTATAGCATTTGCGTTGTTAACACCGCAATCAACGATAGTAAATAATTTCATTAAGCATGCAGGGATCTCACCAGACGAGCTTGTATCAAGAGCTGTCGCTCTTGGATTTACAGGCACAGGTGTTTTACTATACCCGACACTACTGGCACTTATCTTTCCGTTCCAGAACTATAGCTGGGGGTCTTTTCCAGCCTATATCGCTGGCGAAATGAAAGAAGTTAAAAGAACTGCTTGGATTGGTATGGTGGGAGGAGTTATTGCAATGGGCATATGGTATGTTATACTAGGACACGCTGTTTATTTACCTCTGGGTTATGCAGCGCACTCAGCATTGGCTTGGCTTTACCAATGGCATCCTGAGCAATATCCACTACCATTCCCACCATATCCACAGAACTACGCGTTTTTATTCACAGATAACATAGTAGTAATATTCATAATAGCATTTGGATGGCTAGCGAGTGGAGTCTACTTGACTCCACCAAACTTAATGATTGTCTCTAGAAACGCGTTTGCGTGGGCTATCGACGGACTAATGCCACAGGTGTTGAGAAAGGTAAAGTATGGCTCACCCATAGGGTCAATAATAATTCTATCTATAATTACATTACCCTTAATGTATATTGTTAGCCAAGCTACCTATCAAGTCATGATAGTTAATACGTTCTTCTTCATGCAACTAGCGTTAATAATAGTGGCCTTGTCATCTGCCCTTCTCCCATACGTTAAAAAATCGATCTTTGAAGTTTTACCATCATACGCCAAAATCAGGATCGGGCGGGTCTATTTAATAACAATTATTGGATTACTAGCAACAATACTACATGGATGGGTTGCCTACGCAGCCATTACTGCCCCTGCACTTGGTGGATTACACTGGCTATCGTTCCTCTTCAATCTAGCTGTATTCCTGTTTCCAATACCATGGTATTTAGCGGTAAGGTACTATAGGTTAAAGAAGGAGGGAGTAGACATAGCACTCTTATTTAGAGAAGTGCCGGTAGAGTAGCATGGTGCAAATAAGACTGATATATGCAACCGATCTACATGGATCCGACTTGATGTTTAAGAAGTTAGTGTCAGCAACTCTACTCTATAAAGCTAGTATCGTAGTTGTTGGGGGAGATATCACTGGCAAAGGGATAATTCCCGTAGTTAGGAGAGAAACTGGTGAGTACGAGACAAACATCTACGGATCACCGTACACTGCAAGAACAAAGGAAGAACTAGAGAAAATCCTCAAATTAATATCGAGCTATGGCTTTTATCCATACATTACTTCCGAGCACGAATTAAAAGAATTCGACAAACAACAAGATTTTGAAAAACTATACATCCAACTATCTACCAAAAGACTTAGTGAGTGGTTAGAGCACGCTAAGAGTAGACTCAGAGATGCAAACGTAGAGTTTTATATGATGCCGGGTAATGATGATCCCTATGGAGTGGATGAGGCACTAGTAGATGATTTCGTAGTAAACCATGCTCGTAAGGCGTTGGAGATTGCAGGTGGAAAATACATATTGATAGGATACGATAGAACAAATATAACTCCTTGGAAATGTCCCCGAGATGTAGATGAGGAGCTCATTGAGAAAGAGCTCGAGGATGTGTACTCTCAGGTAAGAACAGGGAAACCTGTTATATTGAACACACATTGCCCACCTCACGGTACACTTCTTGACCTAGCCCCTAAGCTTGACAAAGAATTAAAACCGGTTGTCTCAGGCGGCTCAGTAGTAATGGAGCACGTCGGCTGTATAGCGGTGAGGCGAATTATCGAGAAATATCAGCCTATCCTCGGTCTCCATGGACATATACACGAGTCAAGGGCGGTTGATAATCTAGGAAAGACTATAATTATCAATCCAGGTAGTGCGTATAATGAAGGAGTTTTATTCATGGCTCTTATAGTGTTGGAAGACGGTAAAGTTAAGAATACTTTATTATTGAAAGGCTAAATCTCCTCTACCACATTATACCATCTTTTTTTAGTTCCTATCTTTGCTCTTTTTAACCATTTATCTGATTTTGGTGCTTCATCTAAGGTCTTTATTAATTGATTGATTTTTCCAAGAGTTGAATTAGCTAACTGAATCATGGCGCTTGGTTGATCTTTCATCACTGATTCGACGAGACCTGGGAGTTTGTTAAGGTTTATTACTGCATCGTACCAGAAACCCCAGTCGTCAGTCAAGATATTGACCACGCGATCTATATTAATAACATATGGTTTTTCTTCATGAGATAGATCAATGCAAGCAAGTAAAGCAGCTGCATCTCCAAGGTCTTTTCTATTAATATCATGTATTTGTAACTTTAGTAAAAGAAGATCCGTTGGTGTCAATGTATATGGGTGTAGTTCTAGTCTTCCTTCTAGATCTACTATATGACTAAATTCTAGAGGGGTAAAGAACACATCCACGGTATAATTAGATTGAGCATGGTGAAATGTAAATCGCTTATCACTAAAAAACGCGTTAATATACTCATCGGGTTTAAAACCTAACTCAAGGAAGAACTTCTCGATGGCATTCCTATTTCTCTTATACGCTACGAAGTCTACATCTGTAAACTTGATCTCACCTGCTTGGAGTCTTCCCATAGTCTCGTAGAATTTTATGCATAATTCGTTACCCGAGTTCTTTAAGTGATAATAAACTGCAACAGCTCCCATTGCTCTTATTACTATACCTCTTTCACGCGCTTTATCAATCAGGACACTTATTTCTTCAAGGAGTTTATCACCACTTATTTTAATAACTTTATGCATAAAATCACCCTTGATTTAATATATTATATTTATATTTTCCGTTCATATATATATATCTCAAAATATAAATAGATCGGTGCTTACAGAGATAGATTTATAAAAGAGGAATTACAATACGGTGAACTAACAGGGATTGAATAATCATGGAGCTTTTTGAACCCTCGAATAACAGGAGAACTAGTTGTGTTCTCAAGGTGCTACATGAACTAAAGCTCCAATGCCTGCTCGGAGTTCTCACGAAAAAAACTTCTCTTAGAAAGCTCTCTGTCAAGCTTGGGGTTGATGCATCAATTTTAAGTAAGTATATGAATAAACAAGTAACTCCCAGATACCCTCGTCTGAGAAGTATCTTAAATAAGCTTGGTGAGATAGAGATAAGAGACGTTATCATGGAATGTTATGATAAAGGCGTGTATGGATTCCCGGAGGTTAATAATATCAGCTGGATGTGCCCACATGTTTACCAATGTATCTTATACAAATTTGCAGAATCCCTACTCTACAAAGAATTCACAGCGTTCCTGACAGTTGAAGGAGGTGGGTTATATTTAGCAACGGGCTTAAAATGGGTCTTTCCCCGCAAGAAACTACTATATGCTCTTAGAGATGTTCTAGTTCAAGGAGGATTTAGTCTCAGGTATAAACGCGTACCAGCATACGCAATTGGACCTAGAATAAAAAGATATCTCACATTGCCAATTAGCAGAAATATCTTGGTCGGAGAGAAGGTTGTTATAGTTGATGACTTCATGTGGACGGGGGAGACAATAAAAGCATTATCTAAATATGCAAGAGGAAAAGGATCTACAATAGTCTCCATTATTGTAATAGGTGCACGCTCTGAGGCCCTTGAAAGTGTTACAAGTCACATTGGAATAAAGCCCTACTTCCTCGTTGAATTTTAAATAACTTAAGTCCAAAAAGAATTGTTGACGTCTAGGTCTCAACATTTAGCAGATTTAATCAAGTGGCAACATAAATCGCTCACTAGGTAATAATTAATTGGTGAACAAATCCGTGAGCACAAAGGCTGCACAGTTTGTAGCTAGTAAATCCGCCTTTATTCCCAACCCCGAGGAGATCGTGAAAAACGCTGAATCCCTTGGTTATGGTCCCAGATCAATTGAGTTGATCAAGCGAGCTCTAAGAGTTGAATCCTTAGGTGCAATGCCGTTCAGTATGTATCTAGCCCCACCGGTTATAGAGAAAGCCTATGAGGAAGATGCCATAGTCGAGGATGCTGATGGTAAGATGTACATTGACATGATGGCTGGATTCGCTGTTAGTAATATTGGACATCACAGAAGAGCTGTGTTAGAAGCAATCATAGAGCAGTTTAACAAGATTGTGCAGTACTCCGAGATGCTCTCGGAGATCAGAATTAAGCTAGGTGAGAAACTCGTAAGCATAACTCCTGGCTCTTTCAAAAAGAAGGTTTTCTACGGTTTGACAGGGACTGACGCAAATGAGATAGCAATAAAACTTGCCAGGTACTACACCGGGAGAACGATCATTGTAACTCAATGGGGAGATTACCACGGTAGAAGCATTGGAACCGTGCCATTCACTACAAGCTTTTCAACATGGAGTCAGAATTATCCATTGATGGGGGCTGATATAAACGTTGTAAGAATACCTTTCCCGTATAGATACAGGTGCCCATGTGATCCTAGGGCTGATGAGGATGCGTGTGGAGAAGCCTGCCTTAACTTTGTAGACTACATGCTGAGACATCCATATTATGGGTTATGCGAGCCTGAGAAGCGTCTCTGCAACGTTGCTGGGTTCCTAGTTGAGCCCTTCCAGAGCGCGGCAGGATACATAATACCCCCAGATAACTGGATCCCTGGTCTATATAAGCTATCCCGCGAACATGAAATATTATTCATAGTCGACGAGATTCAGACAGGTTGGTACCGCACCGGTAGGGCATGGGCTACGGATCACTATTCTGGGGTAGAACCAGATCTCTTCTTGGTTGCTAAGTCTATTGCTAATGGATTACCATTTTCTGCAGTAATTGGGAGAGCCGAAATACTTGACAGTTGGGGCCCCGGAGCTCACTCATCCACGTTCGCTGGATACATGCTTGGATGTGCAGCTGCTTTAAAATCTATTGAGATCATGGAGATGGAGAACATGGCATATCAAGCTCATGTAAAGGGGTCTACGTTATTAAAAGGTCTTCAAGACCTGATGGAACAGCATCCAATAGTCGGATTTGTAGAAGGAAGGGGATTATACATAGGGATAGAGTTTGTCAGTGACCGTAGGACAAAGAAGCCAGCCGTTAAAGAGACCGCGTGGATGGCTAATAGACTACTACAGCTAGGTATGCTCGTGAAAAGAGCTGGATACTTGCATAACCGTTTTGCACTTTCACCCCCGATAACAATTACAAATGAGACCATTGATAGAGCTCTCGAGCTATTTGATAAGGTATTCAGAGAAGCTGAGGAAAAATTTTCTATACAAAAAACATAAAGCCTTATAGTATTTTTTCAATAATCTCTTCCAAGTGTTTTTGAATTGTCCGAGCAACCGATACCTTGGTTATCGGACTCAAGATGGTATCAGTCGAGTATAGATCTTTTAAACCCAGTGAAACCAGTTTACCAAGAGCGTCACCGATTAATATAGCGTGAACTACGCCGACGAATACTTCACTTGCTCCTTGTTCTCTAAGCGCTTTCACAGCTTCCACGATCGTTCCACCAGTGCTTATAATGTCATCAATTAGTAAAACACTTTTCCCCTTTACGTTAACACCTCTTGGCTCGATAATAACCTTGTCAGCTGAGATCCTCGTCTTATACATAACACCATATTCTACCCCTCCGAGCTCGTCAGCAGCTATACGTACCCACTGCTCAGCCTCCTCATCGGGACCAGCAACTACCGTGTTTTTCACGAATTCAGGATAATTAGTGTAATAATATCTTGCAATGTCCCTTACACCTGTTATGTTAATAACTCTATTTCCAAAGAGAGACGAGAGATCACTTATTCTGTGTAAATGCAGATCCACAGTTATAATATAATCAATGTTTAAAGCTCTAAAGAGTTTAGCTATTGTCAAAATACTTATAGCCTCTCCTGGTTTAAACCTCGAGTCTTGCCTTGCATAGCTCATATAGGGGATAACCGCGATGAGTTTTTTAGCCCCGAGATCTCTTAACGCATCAATAGTAAGAAACGTCTCTATGAGTGATTCGTTCGGGTTCCTCTGCAAACTATTAACATATATGACAACTTTATCAGATACATCGATAGGAATTCGAACATAAAGTTCTCCATCTGGAAACCTGCTTACTACGACTTGGGAGTGATTATATCCCCCCACAATAGCGATCTTTTCAGCAAGATGCACGCCGTTAGATCCTCCAATAACAACGATGCTCATTACAACTCTCCTACGTAGAGATAGCAAATGAAAGCAAATATAAATCAACAAGTAAGACTTTCGGTAAATGTTGTAAATTAAAAATCTATGCATATAAATAAATTCTCGACGCCATACCACGTCTCTTGCTGAAGATTCATTCTACTATTCCGAAGGGTTTTATAATGCTTTAAACATTTCACGATAGTCTCTGTTGAAAAACAAGGCATTAGGAAAAACAATCATTTTTTAGATTAAGTAAAGTCCTTAAGACGTGTAAAACTGGTCTTTACTAGAATGACTAGGACAATTATAAGAAATCCATTCAGTCAATTTAAAAAGCTTGAGAATTAATTAGATCTTAGAGAGTCAACTGTTACTCTTACTGCTTTTATCATATCTGCTTTTTAAATCTCAAGAAGAATAGCTGTAGCACTAGTATAGCCGACCGGGGAAAGCAATGAGAATACTCAGTAGCAGTACAGGAAAAAGAAGCGAAACGTTGATGCTTCATTGGTGAATATGCTGATTACTTTTTTCACAGTGAAAATGATCTTATGCGGGGTTTAATTTAAAATGGAACCATGCGATGTCATTCTACGTTATTCATAGAGTATAACTTACTTTGCGGATTATACATACATAGCACTGAGGACTTCGAGCAGGAATATTAGCAGTGCTATTAGAGATTCTAAAGGAAGTTGCGTCCACGATCGCATACTTTGGGATTGCCTGAGGAATTACCTTGAAGACGTTTACAATAGGCGGGTATTAATTGTTTTAAATAGTGTTATCTATTCTTCATACTTCTCTACAAACAGCTTTAATCCCTCAACTCTCACAACTTTTACCTTACTACCAGCAGGTATAATACCCTTGGTAGAATATGCTGTCCAATCTTCCCTCAGTACATAGACTGTTCCCGGTGTTGTTTCAGATATATCTGTCTTAGCTATTCCAATTGAATTAACTAGTTGGTCTTTTAACGCAGGACGCCTGATCCTAGATACTTTCGTTGCCTTAAACCCTATGAAGATAAATAGCCCAGTGAACATTGCCAATCCAGCGATAACGACTAACACTTGCTGGGATATTAACTCCCTCGGTGTCCTAATAGTAGTCAATGTAAACCCAATAGTAATAAGCAACAAGCCCGAGATCCCGAATAAACCAAACTCCGGCGTAAATAACTCGATTGCTAACAACACAGCACCAGCTAAAATCAAAGATAGGTTAAGTAGTTCAGGCCCTATGATGCTCATTCCATATAAAGCGAGTAATATCATTAATGCACCTGCTACTCCGTATCCCTGGAACCCGGTTGTAAAGATTTCGATCAATACTAATATGATCCCAGCGAGTAAGAGCAATTGTGAAATAAGTGGATTAGAGATAAGCGATATAAGTTGATCCCATGAGCTTGGCCTAGTTGAATCTATTAATACAAGACCCTCCGCACTCAGAATATCATCTAGGCTCTCAGAGTATTTGGCTAATCCAATTGAGACTGCCTCCTTGGTTGAATAGAATTTTGCTTTATTTACCATTTCCTCAGCTATCCACGTTATGTTTTCCTTGCCCTGTCTCTCGAGTAAAGAGATGACTCTTGATTTAATGTACTCAACGAGTTTAGGTTCTTCGGGGCTTGGTTTTAATCCACCTATAACGCCTCCGGGAGACATATAAATTTCTCTACATGAAAGCGATAGTAAAGCAGCCGCTGAGACAGCGTATCCACCTGGTGGTATCCACGCAACACACTGAGAACCAGATCTCTCGATGAGTGTTATTATCTCATCAGCAGATGCAAGGTAACCTCCATAACTATTCAATTCAATTATTAAAACTTTTCCGGGATATTTCTCCACAACAGACTCTATATATGATACAGCTCCTCCATCAATATTCATCTCTAGTTTAACTAGAATCGCCTCCTGAGTTCCAGTAGTTGAATACACACCTTGTAATACGTGAGATGCAAAGACTATAACTAATAGTATTAAAAAAGCTTTCCTTGCGAATACCAATGTAAACACCAGTTCATAGATTGTATACCTTAATAGCATTTATTAAACGCGAATTATATTGTTATCTTTAGGGGGTGAGCTGGTTTTGATCGAGTTTATTATACTAGTAGTGTTTCTAATAATTATTTTAATCATAATTACATCCCATATAAGAATTGTGCCAGAATATAAAAGACTCGTGGTGTTTAGACTTGGTAAACTAGTTGGTATTAGGGGGCCAGGCCTTGTGATCCTTGTACCATTCATTGACCGAGGAGTGTACGTTGATCTCAGAGAATTTGTCCTGGATATTCCACCTCAGACATGTATTACAAAAGACAATGCACCGGTAGATGTCGATCTCTTGGTTTACATGAAGATATTTGATCCACAGCTAGCTGTCACGGCAGTCCAGAATTATATAACTGCTGCAACAGGGATGGCTGTTACAACTCTAAGAGCAATAGTGGGAGATATGCCGCTCGACGATGTATTAGCAAGAAGAGAGTACATTAATTCATCGCTCAGAGCTAAGCTAGACGAGGTTACAGATAGATGGGGAATAAAGGTAACGAGCGTTGAAATAAAGGAAATAAAGCCACCGCGAGATGTCCAGGACGCAATGATAAAGCAGATGGCTGCGGAGAGAACTAAACGAGCGATGATACTCGAGGCCGAAGGCAAGAAAACAGCCGCCATATTAGAGGCAGAGGGTCAGCGAGAAGCAATGATAAATAAGGGTGAAGGAGAGAGACAGTATGAGATACTAGTCGCTGAGGGTAAGAAGAGAGCTCTCGAGCTTATTCAGGAGGCTGCCGAGAAACTTGGCTCCAATGCACTTCTACTCCAGTATATGGATACTTTGAAGTCAATAGCTCAAAGCCCTGCTACAAAGATTGTCATACCGATAGAGTTCTTAGGTTTCTTCACTAGATTGCTTGGTGGGAAGCAACTAAATGAGCAGAAATAGATTGATTTCGTGAATTAGAAGGATTTTTATTTGGTTTAGCTTTTTCAAATGATTAACAGTATTTGTTTAGTTGTTATACGTGATTGCCTTTGATTAAATAGCGGATATTCGGTGAATTGTGATGGAAAACAAATTAAGAGTTATACAGGAAGAGATAGATGAATTGTATAGATTAACGCCTAGACATATCGATGGAGTTATATATGGCTCGATGACAACGTGGCCACACCCAGTTGGAGTAAAGACGTTTATGAAGTTTATACATGTGAATGGAAATGATCCTGTGACATTCAAGATTGTTGCTGAATATGAGAGAAAACTAATAAATGAGGTTGGATCACTGATCGGTGCAACCACTGGCATGCATACATCAGGCGGGACTGAGTCTAACATACTTGCTGTGTGGATTGCAAAAAGACTATCGAGAGGTAAAGTAGTGTTAGCTCCATCAACTGTTCACAAGTCAATTGACAAAGCATGTTTATTAATGGATCTAAAACTCGTGAAGATACCTGTGAACCCGTTATCCCCGGTTGATCCTAGCATTATTGAGAATTATGTTTTTGAATATAAACCATTCATTGTAATTATCACAGCGGGTACAACTGAAACCGGAGTTATCGACCCTGTTAAAGAGGTAGCAGAGCTAGCCTCAAAACACGGTTTTTACTTGCATGTAGATGCTGCCTACGGAGGTTTACTCATACCTTTTTTACGGCGGCATGGGTTAGTCCAGGAGGATCTCTATATGTTCAATGGTGTTTCAAGTATAACGATAGATATGCATAAAGTCGGAATGGCTCCCATCCCATCTAGTATCTTATTTGTAAAAGATAATGAATTTCTAGAGTCTGCTTGTTTTGAAATGGACTACATGCCAATTGGCAAGTCCTGCGGGCTGCTTGGAACACGGCCAGGAGCCGCTGTTATATCCTCGTACTATACCTGGAGAGCTACTGGGGTTGAAAACTACGAGAGAAACGCATTAAAAATGCTAAGTCTCGCTAAAAAACATTACCCATTGTTGTTTTTAGATCTAAGATATATAGATCAGATAAATTATTGGAAATATTGATAAACAAAGGTAGATACCTATACAAAGCCCCATCAATAGAGTCTTTAAGAGTAGTTATAATGCCGCATCATAAAGATGACCACATTGATCAATTAATCAAGGTGATAAAAGAGATTCACGAGGATTTAAAGTAATACTTTATTTAGGCTTCTCTCGGGTTTGCTAGCAAGTCGAACTATATGAAAAGGTTCGTAAAACTCTGAGTTCTCGAGACGAGGATTTAGCTATCAACGTAGTTACTGGGTATCAAATTATTCCTAGTACGACAACGAAATTGGCACTTACACTCATCGCCTTGAACTTATTGAAATTTTATGAAACTATTAAAACTCATCCAGGTCGCTTATAAAGTACGTGTATGATATACCGTTGTGTCGATCATTTATTATATTCAGTGTGTTGAAATATGCTCACTCTTAACAAAACTCTTGGTAGGTAGAGACTCAAGCTACATGGTAAACACAGAGTTAATATTTCGTATCATATAATATTGATTTTTTAGACATAGATTATACTTGAATCATGGATTAAACGTGTTCATTACTTGTCGGTGATTACGATATGTCGGAGTATAAGATAGACAAAGAGAAGATCAAAATGGGTGTAAGACTTATATTAGAGGGATTAGGGCTAGATCTTGACAACGAGAATTTCAAAGAAACACCGGAGAGAGTAGCTGATTTCTTTGAAGAATTCATTACTCCGAAGCTCTCTGACGAAGATTATAAATACTTCACAAGTAAGGGAGACTTGGTTATTGTGAGAGATATAACTGCTTATACGCTCTGTCCTCACCACCTTCTTCCAGTTGTATATAGAATACATGTTGCATATATTCCAAGGGATCAGGTTATAGGTGTAAGCAAGCTCGTTAGAGTTATATATGATGAAGCACGTAGAATAACAATTCAAGAGGAGTTCACAAATAATGTTGCATCTAGAATCAAGATGATAACAGGTAGCGATGATGTAATGGTTGTTGTTAGAGGTATACATTATTGCATGAGAATGAGAGGTGTTAAATCTCCTGATGCAGAGGTCTTGACATCTGCTATTAGAGGAAAGTTCAAAGACTATGCACTTAGGATGGAGACAATGAGGTTGATGGGACTTAAGTAGGTGGATCAATTCATCAATATAAAAACATTTATACGTTTTTATATTTAAAGTCTCCGGATTCAAACCCAAAAGGTATATTAAATGAGTAATAACAAACGGTTCAATGTAAGAAAAAAAGCAGGCTATATTGAGGGATACATATCTATAATCGTTAACACTGTTTTATTCGTCCTTAAATATCTATACGGGATATGGTTTGGCTCCATTGCTGTCGTAGCGGATGCTTTTCACACTCTCTCGGACTCTTTAACATCGATTGTCTTAGTCCTTGGATATAGAGTAGCTAGTAAGCCGCCAGATCAGGAACATCCATTTGGGCATGGTAGATTAGAGTTTGTTAGTAGCATAGTGATTGGGGTATTGTTAGCGGTTGTGGGATACGAGGTAGCCAAGTCGAGTATTGAAAGACTGATTAGTAAAGAGGTGTTCTTATATGGTGATGTATTAGTAATCGTGCTAATAGTATCGGGATCAGTAAAGCTCATACTAGCTTTATGGGCATACTCTATGGGGAAGAGAGTGGGGTCAAAGCCTGTGATCGCAGATGCTTGGCACCATGCTAGTGACGCGATGATAACAAGCATGCTTGCAGGGGTGTTATATATTGGAAGAGATATTTGGTGGATAGATGGAGTATTTGGTATTGTTATATCAATTGTGCTAATATATGTTGCAATAAGAATAATAAATCAATCAACAAGCGAGATAATAGGTAAGTCACCCACACCTATTGAGATTGAATCATTAAAGGAGATTGTTCAGAGAACTTATAAGGTAATAGGGGGAATACATCACATACACTTTCACAAGTATGGAGAGCACGTCGAGGTCACTCTACATATAAGACTTCCAGGTAAGATTTCACTACGCGAAGCCCATGAGATCGCAACTAGGATAGAAAACGAGATCCGCGAAAAATTGGGTTACGAGGCAACAATTCACATAGAGCCTTATGAGGGGACAGATAACCATATAGATTAACCATATGCAAATATAATTGAGTGTTTATGGGCAATCTCCTCATCTTAATCTAGACTATGTAAACTAACTGGGATAGATATATTGTGCACATTTATATCTCGCAGACAGCTAAATAACTCTGGTGTGTGGATTTATTAATTCGAGTTTATTGTTTATCCTCTGAAAGGTGATACAGTAGTCTCTGTAATTGAGTATTCAATTGCGATATGTTATATTGTAACTGTTTAAACAGTTCTTCAAGTGTTTTAGCATATTCTATAATCTTTTTACTCTCTTCTTGAGCGCTGTGGAAAGCATGTCTTTGGATTAAGAGTTGTGATACCTGCTTTACGGTGTTGTATTTAGTGGCCCATCTCGGTATGATACCTAGTCTTTTGAGCTCATCTATTTTTTTCGCGAGGCCTGATACCTCGAGACCTAATTTTTCAGCTGCTTCGCTAATCGTAGGTGAACGTGATATAGCCTCCAATATTTGTAGATACTCCTGCTTAACATTAGGATTAAAACCATAGAATACTTCGAGGTAGTCTGTTAAAGTCTCCTCAATTATCTCCCTTATGACTATGTATAGTTCCTCGCTCTCAACTAGGAATACATCTGATAACTGTATTACTTTAACGTTTAATTTCTCTGCTAGTTCTTTAGCAGCATCATCTGAGAACCCCTTTGAAACCACTAGGGGTTTACAACCCACGAGCAGTGCATTCACATATGCTTGTCTTATCCCACTGACATCTATTCGCCCTGCCTTGACCTCAACAGCGTATTGTTCGCCGGATTGATCAATAGCTATAGCGTCGATCTCGCCAACCTCAATTCCATTAATACTTATTTTCTTACTTGTCTCGAGGACTTTATAGCCAAGTTCTTCGAGAACACCAATAGCTATCTTCTCGCTCGCAGTAGATCTCCTCTTACTGCTTAAACTACTACTCATGAATTCCACTCAAGCTTACATATTAGATAATATAAAAACATTATATTTAGTTATCTCGATCACGTTTGAGATATCTTATTATTCATTTAATTAATTAAACTATAAGAATGCTACTTACCATGTAACATAGCTTATCTTAATTGATCTGCTTGCTTCATCTAGTGATCTCCAATCTTCATACGATAACTCCCATCCAACGGCCCCCGCGTTCTCGATGACTTGCTCTGGACTCTTAGCTCCAGGTATTGGGACTATTACAGGGCTGTACTTGATTAGCCAGTTCAAGACAACTTGGCTCGGTGTCTTATTATACTTCTCGCTCACTTGTTTAAGCAAATTTATTAGTTCACTGGTTTTCTTGAGATTATCGGGGTGAAACAATGGATCACCTGATCTAAGGTCTTTGAAATCTGGTCTTGATTCCATTGTATATTTACCAGTTAATAATCCCTTGGCAAGTGGGCTCCATGGAATAAAGGTTAAATCATTAGCCTCAGCGTATGGTATTAACTCGATCTCAGCCCATCTCTCCAGGAGATTGAACCTATATTGCATGCTAACTATGTCTGTAAATGAAAAATATGATCTAAGCTCTTCTATTAAAGCAACTGGATAGTTACTTACTCCGACGTAATTCACTTTTCCCAGAGATATAAGTCTCTCTAGTGAGCGTGCATATAGAGCTGTTGGTATGTTATGCCAGCATGGTGGCCAGTGAAGCTGGAGAAGATCTATGCTCTCAACTCCTAGTCTCTGAATCGATTTATCCACGGCTTTAAAGACGTCGTCAGGACTTAGGAAATCCCCAGGTATCTTAGTTGCCACGATAACATCATCTCTAGATACCCCGATTTCGCGTAGAGCTCTGCCAATAAACGCCTCGCTTACTCCTCTTCCATAAACCATCGCAGTGTCTATGAAGTTTATTCCAAGTTCTATAGCCTTTCTAAGTATGGCTTTGGCTTTCTCATATTCAATTACTCCCCAAGCCTCGCTAAATTGCCACGTGCCAAGCCCTATCCTCGAAACCCTTAGATCACTCCATCCAAGAGTTACATAATCCAATCTTCGACACCTCATGTTTCGTTTATTAATGCCAACTAATTTATAAGTATCTTAATGCTCTTTGAATCTCTCTTCGAGGTCTACTCTACCTCTTGGGTGGTAACCAAGCGACTCCCAGTACCCATCGATGTACCTACTCGTGAACACTATTCTCTTTATCCATTTAGCACTTTTCCAGCCATACAAATGAGGTATGATAAGTCTTGCTGGGTATCCATGTAGTATGTCAAGTGGCTTACTGTTCATTTCCAGAGCTATAATTGAGTTCTCGTTATTGAAGTCATCGTATGGAATTATTGTAGTGTAGCCATCAAGGGATTCTACGTAAACCCATTTAACGCTACTACGTGGACCAACGTCCTCGATGATCCTGGAGACCTGGACGCCTGTGAAAACTAAATCTCTTAAACTCCACCCAGTTACGCAGTGAAAATCTGTTTTTACATCGACTAATCCAAGATCGTAGAGGTCTGGGATAGTGTAATATACCGTGTCCTCTACGTCGCCTTCAACTAAGAGAGCCCAATTATGGGTATATATACTGGGCACACCGAAAATTGCGTAGACTATTGGTGTATCAATGTAGACCTGTCCACGTGGTGGATTACTACTCTCTTTTCTACCTAACACAATTGGCTTCATATCGGGCTCTGGTCTATATTCAGTAGTTGGAGTCTCTATGTTCACGTTATACCCAATTGGTAGTGTAAATAGTATTCTAATAGCATGGGTGCCTCTTAGAACTAGTCTTGTACCAATGTATTTACCCTCATTCAGCGCTATGTGAAATTTATAAATAGTATGTGTGTACCCGATGGGCTCGCTACTTTCAAATTCAATCCTCATTTGATCCCTTTTCAACAGTTCAGCTACAAACAATGCTAAGAAACTTTTTACCTCGGGGATAGCTTTCAACTCCACGTTAAACAAAGGACAATCAATGACCATGGACACTCCTTTATTTAACAACCCCGTATTACTTGTCACGTAGCACTTTGTGCTCAAAAATCTCACCGTTTAGGTTGTAATATGGTTAGCTACTCCTTTAATCTCCGAGATGTATATGCAAAAATAAGCATTTAATCCTTGCAAGTTTCCTTTTAATACCAAGGGGCTCTATTTTTGATCCCGGGAGATGATCTAGGCTTGTTGATGACATGGCTATCTAGGTTTTCCACGCGGTCTAATGTACACCGTGTAAAAGAGCGATAACAACCTAGGATCTAAGACCAACTCTTGAATTTCTATGTGAGATTCATTGATTATATACTTCTTCTCAGCTCTATTACCGATCAGAACTTTGAGTATTAAATCATAGTATCACTACGTGATTTCTGCACTTCTATTTATTGTTGGATAAAGCTGAATAGTGTTTATTAAGCTAGGTCTATAGGGTTCGTTGTATTATATTCCATGCTCAGATTTATTATTAAAAGGTATTATGATCAATTGCATTACGACTTAGAAGAT
>JAWAPI010000011.1:0-20704 GCA_038894495.1 Desulfurococcaceae archaeon | reverse complement strand
TGAGAAAGCATCAACTAAACTTATCAGTAGGTTGATACCATCTATTATCCAGAAGGATTACTTAGAGTTCTCTACGGCTCTTCGAGAGCTACAAGAGATTATAGGTACAATGTTTAGTCGATATCAAGGTGGGATATACTCAACGAGATCAGTTGTTGCTATAGATGCTTTGAAGAAGCTAGGAATACTTGGAGTAGGTCAAAGTTCTTGGGGTCCCACAGTTTACGGTTTAGTTGAAAATAATCAAGTAGCGGAAAGGTGTGTAGAGGAGTTAAGTCGCGTTATTCGTGAAGATGTCGACATCTTTGTTGCAAAACCATGGAATAAAGGAGCGTTAATAAAAATAACTCTCTAGTATTAAATAATTCTACAGTGTTCAATTATACTGCTTAGGTATAATTCCGCAATAATAACGGGGTTTTTAACACCAAGATTATATAGTATTCTAGGATCAATTTCCCCGACAAATCCGATCTCTATATCACCACATGCCTTTATTATTGCTGTTCTCTCAGGTAGGAAACCAGGAAGAGGATTTTTGCGAAAACTAGGTTCTATGCCTAGTTCTTGTAGTAATTTCTTAGTATATGCTAATCCATCGGTTAAGGTTGCTTTTTCATGAGTTAATGCCAATCCAATTCTACGCTCGATTCTGGCTCTGGTCTCTCTGACCAGGTCCAGTGCTGCTATATCGCCAATTTCAAAGATCATCATTCTTAAGTGTTTACTGCTATTATCAATTACTACTTCTAGTAATTGTGGTGTAAGCCATGTTCTTAATCCTTCAAATCTCTCTGTTCTTGGGTTTTCAACGAGGAAAATATCATGGCTTGAGCTAAGCATATCTAATTGAATGCTTCTGCTACTCATCATGTAATTAGCTACTTCTTGAAAGCCAAGACCGATTGCTATCTCTCTAACACGATTTGAGATGTATTCTATTGGATGTATCGCCCCCTTGGAGTAGGAGGGAGGTAAGTGATCAGCTTCTGCGCCAAGAACATCATATCCAATAGCAACTGCGATATCTTCAGCTACATCAACCCAAGTTTTCACATCAACTCTATAAATCGGCGACTTTACTATTATTGCATTATCAGTTTGCTCTACAATGTAATAGAAGTATTTTAACAATCTCCTAATGTCTTCATATTTCAAACTCGTTCCTAATAGATTGTTAATTTTTTCAATATCTAATGTGATAGAGCTAGGCTCTGTTCTTGGTGCTTTTACTACTTTTCCATCTTCGTAAAACACCTCTACTATTTCTATTAGTCCAGATCTTGATCGTTCTGCGATACTTGTAGCCATTATAGTGACGGCATTTACTACATCCTCGAGGCTGGTTCCAGTAGCATCTATTAAAACATTCTTAGTTGACGAAGTAATTTTACAGTGATCGCTGTTGATTATTGGAGCTAGACTCAAAATATTGTAATTAGCATCTCGTAGAATAGGGTACTTGCTCATATCTTTAATTATATATCCGAATAATACTCCCTTCTCGTTTTTCTCAAGTACTTCTCTGAGGGTCATTTCTATCTCTTCGTTAAGGGGTCTTATACGAGTTGTATATGGATCAGCTGTATCGTAGTATATTGGAGGCTCAATATAATCTAAGTCGTAAACGCCTATGCTTATTTTTCTTCTACCTCTTCCATGAGTTTGCGTTATTTTCTCCTGTAACTGCATAACTTGAGAAATTGCCTCGCTGTTTAAGTGTAGATCTCTAACGACCGCAAGAGCGACATATGGTCTTTCAGGTATGCTCTTTGCATATCCCTTGATAATAGATTCCTGGAGTCTATAACTACGCCATTCTAGGTTAAGCCATGGTTTTATTGCTCTTGACACTCCTTCAACACTGAATAGATCTGGTCTATCAGTGTTAGCTTCGTAAATTATGAAATCTCCTTCTATAGATTCGATCTCGCATTTTAACCTTGTAAATAATTTGTAGATATCTTCTAATACTAGTTTTACACCCAATAGTTCCTCTAGGTCACTCTTGTTTATCCTAATTACAGGCGTTTCTATTCACCTAGTCTACTCCTTATTATTTCCCATGTTTCATCTATCAATTTCTTCTCTTCACTACTCCACTTTAATAGATTTTCTAGCTGAAAGATCTTGTCGAATTCTCTTATGTTACTTAAATAAGCTAATGGTGCATATACTGCTAGATACGAATACCCTCCCTTTGTATTGGAGAGTTTCTTGTATTTTTCAAACCCTATATGCTTATATATATATCTCATTGATATCGGTGTTCTCACAGGATTATACTCTAGTTCAACCTGGTTATCTATAATTCTGCTCAGGAATGATATATCCATATTGTACCTAAAGGCCTCTATTGAATACCAGGATTTTAAATAATCTTTAAATAATTCGTAGGATTTATTCCTGATCTGATCATCATTAAGTAGATACCCAGAGGTAGAGGCAATCACAGCTACGTTAGCTAGTTGGCGCGGGGATATTGTCTCAACATCGTCTAGGTCAGTATGGTAGTATTTACTAGGCCATTCATTGAGCATCACACTATCTAAACCTCGAATAATGGTCACGTCGTGATCGCTTCCAGCAGTGTATGGTGTTATCGAGTATCTTTGCCCAGGTAACTTAAAACCACCAAACGAGCTTGCCTCGTCTAGGACGGACTTAACAACAATGAATGTTATTGATGGAGAATATGATTTCATGAATAGAGGTGTATTAATAATATTTAATGTGGAATTGGTCATGTGTTGCCTTGATCCAACCATGTCTAAGTTTATCACACCTCGAGGTATCCATGGAAGGTGGCTCTCCATGAACACTGTTCCCGTGAACTCTGGAATGAATAAATGAGCATGAGGATATTTCCTATCTGTTTTCTCTATGAGATATGCTGTGAGAATATTTGATACAACTCCACTAGCATTATCATGAGCTCCAGGCTTTGGATGACAAATGTGACTTATAAATAGAATTCCTGGGTCGTCTCCCCGATATGCAAGCAGGCCATACATAGGCTTGCTTGAAAACTCTGTTTCAATCTTCCAGCACACTTCGACTTTTGCACCTCGCTGATTAAGAGACATTATCTTCTGTGCAGTAACGTAAGGTATGTTGATTACACTTGTTTCTTTGATCTCTGTTTCATTGATAAATAAACCTGTGTATGGAACAGCCTCGGGATACCTCTTGCTATCATATAGTATGATCAACCTTGAATCCAGCTCTTTATACGCGATATAAGCCGACGACTCTATTAAAATCGCATCTCCTTCACATGATGAAACATCTTTGCATATTTTTATCTCACTACAACCTTCTCCCGGCGGTGAATGAGCTGATACTAAGGTAGGCCTATCCTCGAAAGTTAGTCTTACATTGAATTCATTGTTAGATTTGATCTCTATGTATGCATATTTCAAATCCCATGAGATAGGAGTTTCTATGAAACCTTTAATTGCACTAGAGGGTATCTCATATAGTTTTGTTTCAAGTCCATGCTCTCTTAGTAGGTTTAATACATCGATTGTTGCTTCACGTATTCCACTACTTCCTTGAACTCTGTGATAAAGTGTGATTTTTCTAATAAGATCTCTTGCTCTGCCTTCAATAGGGACTTTCCTATACTCATCTACAATTGATAATATATTAGTCACTAGTTACACCTTCAAAACATAATTTATGTGGTAATTATTAATAATAATACTTAGGTTTTTCAACAAACTTATTAACTAAATGAGATAAGTATAGTATTTTGACTGGTGTATGCAATGGTCATTGTTAGCATAACACCAGAGATCGCCCTCGAGGCGTCACGTATCTATGCGGGTGGACTAGGTGTATTAGAGGGAGATAAATTCTACGCAGCTGGCGATATGGGTCTAGACTATCTCGTTCTGAGCTTGTACTATAGACATGGATATACAAGAATAGAATATTATGGAGATAAAGTAGTTCTCGATGAGGAAGAACAAGACATTGAATTTCTTGAAGAGTTAAGACCTAAACCAGAGTTTACTATCAAGCTAAGAGATAGCAATGTATACGTGAGACCATGGATATATGAGTACAAAACAGCACGGGCTGTTCTATTCGAAGCTACATGTCCTGAGTGGGCTCGTAGGCTTACAAACAGAGTTTACGTTGAAGACTCGGATGAAGATAAATACTTAAAGTATGTCTTGTTAGCAAAATCAAGCGTGGAGTATTTGATTAAAAACATTGGAATAGAGAACATAGCTATTCTAGATCTCGAGGAGTCATATACTGCTTTAGTTCTATATCTTTTAGATATTAATCAAAAAGCAAGGATCATTCTACATACACCCGGTCCATGGGGTCACCCAGTTTACCCTAGTGAGGTCTTAGAGAAAGAGCTAAATGTCAAATTAAATAGCCCAATGATCAACATGACACAGGAAGCCATTAGAAAACTAAGTAAAGTAATAGTTGTATCACGGAAGCAAAAGGACATTATACCAAGAATATTCCCAGAAGCCAAGGGTAAACTAAGAGCAATTACAAATGGAATTTACCTTGAGAGATGGATGGATCCAGTTTTGCTTAAGGCATGGTTAACCGGAGGCTTCAAACTTGAATTACTCAAAGAAAGAAGGGAAGTTTCAAAGAAAAACATGGAGAGTCTTCTTGGGAAATACAAATCAGGCGTTAAATTAGAAAACAAGATGGTAATTACTTGGGCTAGGAGGCTATCTAGATATAAGAGACCATATCTCATGGTTAGGTTCATAGAGGAGAACCCAGATCTAGATGTAATCTATGTCTTAGCGGGTAAGCCCCATCCAAAGGATCCCGATGGTTTAAGTTATTTATTGAAAATTAGGGATCTCAGTTTGAAATTAAGCAATGTTATTTACATTAAAGACTATGATGTAGAGAAAGCAAAGACCCTTACAAGAGGATCAGATCTATGGGTGTTCACGCCATTTAGTGGATGGGAAGCGTGTGGTACAAGTTATATGAAAGCACTAGTAAACGGTGTCCCAATTCTTTCAAGCAGAGATGGCGGTGTCTTAGAAATAGTGGAGGATAATGTGAATGGATGGCTGTTTGGAGTAGATAATAGAGATTTTATAAATATATATGAAGACCCTCGTGCAAAAGAAATTGATGAAAAAGATTACAAAGAGTTCTCGAGTAGACTCAAAAAAATAATTGATATTTATTATGGGGAGAGTGAGAAATATTGGGAAGTGGCGTTAAACGCGTGGAGATTGACTCCTCAAAGAGTAGATATTAAAAAAGCTCTAAGAGATTACTACTTCGCAGAATAATATCATCTCACAATAAAAATGGATGTAGGTGCATTAACAACAAGCGATAAAGTGACACTGCCAATGTTTACATCTCCTAGAATTGATTTTCCACGAGCTCCAATAATTACAAGGTCATAGCCTCCTTCTATTATCTCTCTTAGAAGCACCATTTGGGGGCTTTCATTTAGAGGGTCGTATTCCATATACTTGTAGCTAACATTTATGCTTATAGATTTTAGGCGTTCCTTAGCTTTAATTATAGGATCCTCGGGTTCACTTATACCCCTAGGTTTAGCGTAAGCTACTGTTACACGTGATCCATAGCGAGATGCTATATCAACCGCTAAGAGGAGCGCCTTGTAACCGCTTTCACTACCATCTACAGGCACGAGTATCTTTCTATAATAGAAACTAATAGTATATGATGGTGCCTCAATCATTCTTCCACCTAAATCGAATTGTCACTTATAGCTAATAAGTTTTTGATTTCTCCTATGCCTAGTATTTTATTTGTCTTTTCCAGGGTTTTCAAGGGATCAGTTTCTAACCCCATGATAGCGTATGCTACATCCATGTTTTCGGGTATTACAATCGATTCCTGGTGGATAGCCTGTGTTATTATGATCTCGTTATGCAATATCCTGGTTGCATTGGTGAATAATATGTTCTCATATATGTCATATCTTCTTCTACCAATATCCCTGGCTAGCTCTACTAGTTTCCCTGTCGAATTTAGATTGTAGATATTTGGATCTAAGTACGTAATCCTACCACTCATCTCTAATTGTCTAAATAAGTCATCTTCTTTAATAGGATCTTTCAACCTTATAATTAAGACTTGTAGATGCATTAGGGTCGTTGGTGCGGCGATGGCAATTGTATCTATAGGTATATCGCCAATTACTGTTTTCACGTCATGGGCATGGTGACTAGGTATGCTTCTCATATCCAGTGTAATGGAGTTTACAGGTCCTTTCATATCTTCTTTGGGGTCACTTGCTCGTCTAATGATTAATCCTATCACCGAGCTAAGATTGCCTAATCCCAGTGAGCATAGAACTCTAAGAATACCAGTGGTATTACAACTGACTACTCTAACATATCGTCTTCCGATCGCGGATTCATAATTGCATAGCGTGCTGTAACTTACTTCTGCGATACTAGCTTGTTCCCCGCCTTGGAACACAGCTGGTTTATTGTATTTTAAGTATAGTTCTTTATTTCTTGGACCTTGCTTAGCTGGTGATGCATCGTATATTAACTCGGATTCACTTATGAGGTATTCAACATCTCCTTCTACCTCTACTCCGTGTTTTCTAAACTCCTCTGTTTTATCTCTTGGTGTAAATACTCGGATCCCGAGTTTCTCGGCGATGTAAACGGAGTAGTCGAAGCTATACTTTCCTATTCCTATTAAATCAAAGTCACTGTTTTTTAGAAAAGCTTCTGCAATTCTCTTACCTATTGTTCCATATCCATTGATAGCTATTTTAATGGGCAATATCTACCAACCTAGAAACATCTTGGCTGATAGCTCCATCGCTTTCAGTGCTGGTAGCTCTTCGCCGCTTAAGAATAGCAATAATGAGTTTCCACCAGTTGAGACATGTATTCTATCACTAGTGATCTCGAAAGATGTTAATGCACCTAGATGACCGCCAGCGATTAACACAAATCCTCTTGATTGCTTAGCTGCTTCTAGCAATTTCATTGTCCCTTTTCTATACTCTTCTATCTCTATGACTCCCGCGGGACCTCTCATGACTATTGTTTTTGCCTCCCTTATTAATTCGCTGTAGATCTCCGCGGTTTGATCTCCTATATCTACGACTAAGCCTTTTAACTGTCCTATATACACACTCTCTGTTTTCTCATTGACTTTTATTTTGAAATCAACAGGGGTTTCGATTGGTGCACCGCGTAGTAGTAAATATCTGGCTTTAGGTATGAATGGGATTAATCCATTCTCCTCGAGGAGCTTGTAGTTCTCTACACCGATATTAACTCCCTTCGCGGCGACGAAGAGTAATCCTAGAAGTCCACATGTAAGTATTCGATCCGCTAGTTTTGATCTTATAAGGTTTTCTATTACTCTTAAATGCTCTGCAATTTTCTTACCGCCTAATACGTAGATCCTAGGAGGCTCAGTATCTGAGATTATTCTATTTAATGCTGTAATTTCTCTTTCGAATAACGGACCAATAGCGCTGGGAAGTAGTAACGGTAAGCCCACGATACTTGGCTGACTTCTATGTGCTGTTGCGAATGCGTCATTTATATAGATATCTACTGCGGATGCTAATCTTTTCGCGAAAATCGTAGTCGCCTGGATTTCTGGAGGTGCCTCTAGAACCTCTTCTGATACTAATCTTAGATTATCAAGTAGGAGGACCTCGCCTTGTTTAAGTGATCTAATAGCGTTTAATGCGGATGGACCTATAACGTCTCCAATAAAATCTATGTTGATCCCAGTGTATTTCATTAATAATTCATGGTGTTTTTCCAATGTTGTGAAATCAGGAGATCCAGGCCTACCTTGATGAGAACCAAGCACGAGCACTGGATTATGTGTTTCTACTATTTCCTTTATGAAACGGGAATGTATCCTAATTCTACGATCATCAATTATCTCACCGGTGTCCGGATCCACGGGGACATTAATATCTATTCGCATGAAAATTCTTTTTCCACTTATATCCAGGTCTTTCAAAGTTGGGAATTTAAGTATGTATCTCTCGGACATTTGATCCCTTTATAATTTATCATAGTCGAGTTTAAAACTATTCATGGACATGTTTATTTCACTATCTTAAAAAATTCAATGGAATAGTTGACGAATATTTTGATTCAAATGTATAAAGTCAATCAATGCATAATAAATTAAAAATAAATTAAGAAAAAAGAGACTATAATAGTTCAATGAGAATACTACAAGAGATTTCTATGAGGGTTTGATATAAAAAATGCTTTCAATTAATTACTCTATTATATTATCTTATTTTATCTAACCACATGTAGGATAGTCATCAGGTACTTTTACTCTAAAGTATCTTCCAGTCTCCGGGTCTTGGAACAAGCCTATTTTAACGCCTTTTCTCCCTGAAGGAGCTAGTTGCCATACTTTAATCGGAACTAGCTCAAGGTCTCTTCCACTAGGTGTTTTAACTTTGACTTTTTGAGTGCAGGGCACTTTACACCACCATATAACATATAATGCTGTAATGTTTATAAATATTAACTTTTTCTATGTAAAAAAGTTGTTAAATTGTATATTACATTTGAATTTATATTATTTATAGATCAATCCTTGACTATTATTTATTGATAGTCAAGGATTCATATCACATGAAATGATCTGATCAGACATCGAGTTCGTATGCATGTGAGAAGGATCAATATTTAATATATGCATAGATTCAAGGTCTAGTAAGGAGAGATCAGCTACCCCAGGGCTAATTCATCTACTTAATCAATTGGCATGACATTCATCATTCATTAAAAACAATTAGGAAAGAGGTTGATAAATATGAAACTATTGAATTATGTAATAATGCAGGCTAACAAGCGCGGAATTAAAACTCACTATATGTTCCGTATTGTTTGTTCCATTCCCTGTAGACATCTAACAGTTTTTGATCTATGCTAGGTTTATGCTTCTTGATTACCTCTGTAAAGTCATCAGTAGTGATCTTCCTATCCATCGGTCTTAGACCCTTCTCATTTATCTCCTCTACTATGTTATTTTGAACTTCTTTGATAATTGATACTATGTCAGCGGAGCTATAACCCTCTGTTAACTCGGCTAGTTTGTTGTAATCTATTGACTCAATAATGTATCTTTCAGATAATAACTTGGTATAGTGCTGGAATAATTGCTTACGGACCTCGAGCGTAGGTGGAGGGACATATATTCTTCTCTCGAATCTTCTCACAAACCCTATGTCTAGATTCCATGGTTTGTTAGTAGCTCCTATTACGAATAAAGGCATTTTGGCGTTTTCCTTGCTTGCAAGTCCGTCGATCTCGATCAGGAATTGGTTTCTAGCTCTTTTTTCACCTCCTACCTCCACGCTGTATTGTTGAAACAGTGCATCTACTTCATCGATGAAGATCAATACTGGTTGATTTTGAGAAGCATACTCGCGTGCAACAGTGAATAATGCTTTTACATTTTTCTCGGCATCACCAAGCCATTTACTCATAATAGTGGCTGGACTAACATTAATTAATACTCCACTGACCTCGTTTGCTAGTGCTAGTGTGATCTCTGTTTTACCACATCCAGGCGGCCCGAATAATAATATACCTTTAGGCCAGCCCAGCGGATACATCGATGGGTCCTTAACCGGGTATATGACTGATCTCTTCAATGCTCTTTTAACACTTTCCAAGTCAACTAAGTCGTTAAAATTCTTTCTTGGTCTTTGCTCTGGCTTTAGTATCTCAAACATTGATGCATCTACGGATGACCCGGAACCAGGCGTCATCCCTGTAGCTTCTACTCGTGATTTTTCATTAATAGCCTTCTCGAGAACTGTTATTCTATTCTTGTATTTAACTAGTATGTCTTTATAGAAATCAGCGAGTGGAGCATCTGGGTATAATATGAGGTATTTAGAGAGAAAATCAATGGCTATTTTATAATATTTAATAGCTGTCTCATAATCACCTGCTTTATCAGCTGCCACAGCTTTCTGTGCATATTCTATCCCTCTATCAGCTATATGATGCATGCTCACCATTACACCCTTCTCACTCTTGATAAATAGTTAGATTAATGCTAGGTCTTTCTCCTTATTTTAACTAAGTTTTTCGATTCGAGTGATGTTAAAGCTTGCAATATTAAGTTCCTAGCTACCCCATATTTCCTCTCAAAAGATTTTATATCAAGGATACCATTGTTTATCTTAAGCTCTTCTAATATCCATTGCTCAATCACATTTACAGGTATATTAGATGAGACTAGTGCAAGCGAGGATTCTTTTATTGTTGGTGATTCAATTTGATTATTTACCGGCTTAGGCACCTCTAGTGCCTCAATTTTTCCTTCTTTTTCCATTTTCTTGCTCTCAGTCATACTGGGTTTGATCTGTTGAACGATCATTGGTGTGCTAGAAGGTTGAAGTGACTCGCTTAATTGATTTTTACTCTTGGGTGTCGGTGTTTTGTCGTTAATGCTAGGTGGTGTTTTAGCTTCTTTCACAGTGCTTAGTTGTATAGGGGTTTGCAACTCGCTTATCCTCGTTATTCCAGGTATATATGACGATGAAATAGCTATGATACTTGCCACTTTTTGCTCAAGTGTCTTAATGTGATTTATCAACTCTGGATTGATCTTTTCTATAACGGGCTCTATAGCTCTTACCTCCTCAATTATCTCCGGTAAGATCTTTAATGGCTCCTCTACGTAGATGAGTGTATCTAGTCTATATTTTATTCTTGCGAGGTCATACATGGTCTTGCTTATAATTGAGATGTATCCATTAATGTTGCGAATTTCATCATCTAGGATCTTCTTTAGCTCTGGATCATCACTCATCGTTTTCAGCTTTCTCTTATGGTCTTCTGCTATGTTCTCCAGGCTCTTTTTCGAGAACTCTAGACTTCTGATCATTCTATCAATAATACTAGCTGATTGAATGATCTCGCGCTTGAGAGGATCTTTTGGTTTGAAAATCGATGTAAACCTGCTGAAAATACCTGTATTGCTTGCCGACAGACTCATAGTTAACCCTCTTAATTACTCGTTTATTAAATTCTCATGGAGATTGTTTTTAAAGGAGGGTCATAGTATTACCGGTTTTACCGTTGATTATTTATAGTGTTCTATACAATATGTCAACCTGGTGAAAGCGTTGTTATTGAAAGGTATAAGGGTAGTTGATTTAAGTCATACTCTTGCGGGGCCAATAGCAACAATGATCTTAGCGGATCTCGGTGCTGACGTGATAAAGATAGAGGCACCTCATGGAGACGAGACAAGGTCTTGGGCTCCATTTATTCATGGAGAGAGCGCATATTATATGTCAATAAATAGAGGTAAAAGAAGTGTTGTATTAGACCTTAAAAGCGAGAAGGGAAGGGAAGTACTACATAGACTGTTGAAGAGATCACACATTATCGTAGAAAACTTTAAACCTGGAACACCAGAGAGGCTAGGAGTAGACTATGAGAGTATTCTAAGAATAAATCCGGAGATAATATATGTCAGTATAAAGGGTTTTCGCCAAGGAAGCTCATACGAGAACAAAACAGCATATGATATAATTATTCAAGCTATGTCTGGCTTGATGTTATCAACTGGTCGCGAAGATGATCCACCAGTTAGAGTTAGTTTTGCATTGTTCGATGTGATGACGGGGATGATGGCTGTAATATATACACTTGCTGCACTATACTCAAATAGAAAACCAGTGAAAATAGAGGTCCCAATGTATGATACTGCTATATTTTCCATGTGCTATGTACCAGTAATGTATCTTTTAACCGGGTCCAGGCCTAGAAGAATGGGCCATGCTCATCCCTCAATGGCTCCATATCAGGCTTTCCAAGATAGGGACAACAAATGGTTTATTGTAGCAGCAGCTAATGATAGATTATGGAGAGCTCTATGCGAAGCTATAAATAGATTAGATCTAGTCGATGACCCTAGATTCAAAACAAATCCCGATAGAGTTGCTCATAGAGATGAGCTAGTAGTTATACTTCAAGATATATTTAGAAGAAATACAAGAGAATACTGGGTTAATCTACTTGAAAAATACGGGGTTCCAGCTTCACCTGTATACGAAGTAAATGAAGTTTTCAATGATCCATATGTTCTATCGGAGAATATAGTATTGAGTTTAAAGCATCCCAAGTTAGAAAAAGTGCCATTGATAAGTCAACCAGTCTTAGTTAACGGAATAAAATATAATAGTGGTAAGCATCCTCCATTACTTGGAGAGCATACAGTTGAAATACTAGAAGAGCTTGGATTTAGTGAGAGAGAGATAAGAGAACTTAGAGATAAAGGAGTAGTCTACTATCCTGAACACTGAGGTGAGTTATTTGATTAGTAAACTAGTCGTGGGGGAAAAAGGGGTAGTATCTGATCATCAGTTAGCATCTCTAGTTGGAATAGATATATTGAAAAAAGGTGGAAACGCGTTTGATGCCGCTATAGCTATTAGTGCAGTTCTATCCGTTGTCCAACCTCACAGTGGTGGTATAGGAGGGGATGCCTTCTTATTAGGATTTATGGATGATGATATAATAGCATACGCCTCTAGCGGTAGATCTCCAAGGGGATTTGACCCAGACGAATTTATTAGAAATAAGCCCCTGAGAGGACCTCTTACAGTTACGATACCAGGATTAGTTTATCTATGGGGTATGATATATGAAGAATATGGCTATATGCGAATAGAGGACCTTCTGGAGCCAGCTATAAAATTAGCAAGTAATGGATTTCACGTTGGGTTATCGTTATCTAGTGCTAGTAAAATTAGTGAAATCGAGTTATCCCAGTATAAATGGTCACATTACTTCAAAGGACTTGAACTCGGTGGTAGATATGTTAATCGTGATATGGCTAGAGCCCTAAGAGTGCTTGCTACACGTGGATGGGATGAGTTCTACTATGGTGAATTAGCAGAGCAGATCACCAGGGAATTACAGGATCAAGGTGTAAACACGGGCCTAGATGACCTAATGGATCACGAAGGGCATATCGTGGAGCCGCTGAGACTTGAACTAGATAACATGGTTTTATACGAACTACCTCCCAATACTCAGGGTATTTCTACATTACAATTAATAAGCGCGCTATATGAGCTTGAACTATACAAGCACGACATGAACTCACCTGATAGAGTATTAAAATGGAGTGAGCCTATAGACAATGTCTATAGATTTAGGGACCTCTACATTGGAGACCCTGATTCCATGACAATTGATCCTCAGAGCTACGTTAAATACACCTACGCTAAGAACCTCTTAGAGAAACAAGCTAAGATAACAAATAATAGTAATGATAGAGCAGGGGACACTACATTCTTTATTGTTTCCGATGGAGAAGTGATTATTGGATTTATACAGAGCTTGTTCTATGGATTTGGATCAGGTTTAATTATATCGGGTTTTCCAGTTCAAAACAGAGCCATTGGATTTGCCAAGAAGAGGGGATTACCAAATAGCCCAGCACCTGGTAAACTACCACTACATACGCTCTCTGTTCTCGGAGTTGATAGGGGTGATGAAAAATACATTATTGGATGTGTTGGTGGGGATATGAGACCCCAGCTACATCTTAGAGTATTCGAGAATATATTTGCATACAATATGAGGATAGACAAAGCTATTGCAACGCCGAGGTTTATATATACTAAGACCTATAACGGACAAGAAGTCTCGGTGGAAAAACCATTTACACCTCCTAGTGGCAATAAAATAAAAATAACGGAGGTTCCATATGGTGAATTACGAGGTCATGTCCATGTTGGTATACTCGGCGAGAACATGTTAATGCTAGCTTGTGATCCTAGAAGCGAGGGTATACCAATAGCTATAGGGGATTAGAATAGAAGAAATTCTCGTTTTACTTATTTTCACATATCCCCTTTTAATTGCATTAATTGCATTGCTTATAAGTCTAAGATATAGAAGAAAGCATAAGCAACCTCGATACAAATTTATGAATAACCAGAATTAACGAAGTTATACAACTAACTCTTTTCTTATCTACGGTATTTTTCCTAGATAGTAAACATCGCTGATCCAGGTTATCTTAGTAGCATAGTTCTTGGAGACAAGGTTGTTTAATGCTATTGTTCCCTTATCTCCATATAAAGCTCTGATCTCGCTGTGTTTCAGGGGTATTCTCAGAAGTTGATTGTAGATCACGTTTATTAAGTAGTTGAATGAGAATTGCTTTAACGGTCTAAAATACTCAACTTGTACTTTTAATCCCTCGTTTTCTAGGTACCCTTGTATTTTATCGGCATAACTTGCTGGAACAGGTTTTAATTTATGTTTACCCAGGGGTCTGTCAATTAACTTTAATAGTATGTTCTTAGCATGTAAGTGTTTTAATAGGACAGTGAGCTCTTCGATGTGGTTTCTTTCAGGATAAAGAGAGTCTTCAAGTCTAAATAAATAGATCTCTAGGAATAACTTATTCATATTTGTCTTGAATAGTTCTCGAAGTGTGGTGAGATAATTTGTTATACTAATATCTATGGGCCATCCAAAGATATGTCTCTCAGTGGTATACAATATGAATGGAATTATAAATCCATCGATTTGCTCTATTAATGATTTATATATAGTGCATTCAGGGGTTTCAACATAGCCTGTCAGGATTTCTGTGCAGGATTTTACCGCGGAGACGAGATTAGTATGAACGTATATTTTATTTCCTAGCTTGTGTTTATTGATATGTACTCTTGAAGCTAGTATAAACTCAAAGATATTTCTTGATAGTATCGGATCTCCATATCCCCATATCAATACTCCATTAAATAGACTAGTTTGGTCCTCTATATACTTATTTATACTATTTAACACTCCTTCAATTGGTATTGTTGGAGATTCTAATTTGGTGGTAATCTGGGAGGTAGTGTAATGTAATGGACATGTGCTACAATCAAGGATACATTTTCTTGGGGGTAGAAGGGGGTCTAGTAAAGCAAGATCTCCGAAAACACTACTTGGGTATACACCGTAGAAGTAATCTATAAATATGTTACTCACGGGTTAATCCACCTTGAATAAAGCTATGAAAAACCCCTGACCATTAACCATGTGAGGGTGTAATCTATATACATTAGTACTAAAATCATATCCTATATAACCATGACTTAAGAAAGGTGTTTTATCTAATTTATCTAGTGCTATTCTTTTATCATATCTTCTAATAATATAATTTACTACTTCTTCCCCCTCCAGTGGGTGGATACTACAAGTCATATAATAGACTAATCCTCGGTTTTTAAAACTATTCTTAAGTATGTTTTTTTGTATAATGCTTAGTTTTTTAATTTGTTTTCTTGATATACGTATCTTAATAAATGGATCTGTGTAAATTGCCCCCGTATTACTACATGGTGCATCTACCAGCACGATGGTGTTTTCTACGTTGAAGACTATTCTTCTTGAATCGGAGTTGATCAATATAACTTTATAGAGATCCCCGCCATATATATTTAGAAGTTTTTGAGTGCTTATTAACCTTGCCTCGCTAATATCAATGCCAATAGCTTTATCTATATTCTTAGTTAATAAGGCTTGGTGAAGTTTTAAACCCGGCGCAGTGCACATATCTATTAGATTTCTTGTTATTGTCTTCATGAGGAATGTTGATATATAAGAGCTTATATCCTGGGGTATTACGATACCTTGGGTTACACATTTATTACTACCTATTTTCAAGAAGGGATCATTTAATTGCAGAATATCCTTAAATACACTGTGCCTTACTACGCTCACACCTGTTTTTTCCAGGCATGATATAGCATCTTCTAAACTAGCCTTAGCTTTGTTTACTCGAAGCCATCTTTTTCTTTCATTAAGAGATCTCAATAAAGAATTGATCTCTAGAGGCGGTAGCTTCCCATATATATCTCTTACTAGCCATGGAGGGTACCCGTGCTTTAGTGCGAGTTTAAATATTTCACTAAACGAGGAGGATAATATCTCTATTTCGTCAAAAATATCTTCTATATCGAATCCTTTACTATAGAGATATTCAACTATATTGCTTAACTTAGGTGTCTGTCCTTTATAGCTTACTAAAAACCTAATACTATGATAATACATAACGACCTTGTATAGTAATTTGTATAATAAGGATGCTTCTCTCGGCTCTATACTGTACTTTCTAACAATCTCGCTGAATGCCTTGTCGAAGCTTACATTATTACCTAAGCCCTTGCCAAGGAAAAGTTTAGTGTAAAACCTGGCTCTATCGAGGTTCAAATCCAAGATATATACCTCTACAATGGAGCCGGATGGACTTTGATATCTCGTCCACTTGTTCTTCCCAAGAAGAAAGGTAAACCTGGATACCTTATGCTTGATAATATATCAAGGTCTCTTGTGAATAATAGTCTAATATCGTCTAGTCCAAGAACAGTCATTGCTAATCTATCAACACCTATCCCCCATGCAGCTGCGTTATATCCACTTGCACCCAGTATCTCCATGACTTCGGGCCTAAACATACCCCCTGGAAAAACCTCGATCCATCCTAGTTTTGGGTGTTTGATATATCCTTCAACACTTGGCTCTGTAAATGGAAAGTAACCTGGTTTAAACCATATTTCTTTAATACCTAAAGCCGCTGAGAGCTCCTTGAAGAAGTATAGCAAGTGCTTGAAGTTAACGTTTTTACCAACAATAACTCCATCTAGTTGGTAAAACTCCATGCTGTGTTTTGCGTCTAGGTTCTCGGGCCTAAAGTTCCTGTCGATAGTGAATACTCTGTATTCCCCGGGTCCACGTTGGTAGATAGCCCTAGCTGAGACAGCGGTTGTCTGGCTTCTAAGGACAAGTCTCATAGCTCTCTCAGGGCTCCATTCATACCCCCAACCCACTTCATGGATAACTTTGGTCCTCTTAAGTAGCTCCTCAGGTAATTGAGCCTTAAGACTTGTCTTGATAAAAAACGTGTCATGTATCTCCCTTGCCGGGTGATCTTGGGCCTGGAACAGTGCATCGAAGTTCCAAAACTCGGCCTCGACATGTGGTCCTTTAACCTCTTCGAAACCAAGACTAATCATGATCTCTCTGAGTTCATGAATGAATTGCATAAATGGATGTTTTCTAGATATTAGCGGGGTAGGAGGCTCTATAGAAAGATCGAATTCTTTGATAATGTATTGTTCTATGTAAGGTGCATGTTCTGGCTTAACAATAGTCAATAGTGTTTTTGGTTTAACTTGGTTAGATGTCCAAAGACCGATAAGCACATGTGTAGGTGAAATATTTATTATTGTTCTTTCTTTTGTCTCAACGAGTTTTCTTCTTCTAAGAATTTGCATAGTATACTCATTGGGCTCTTTGCCCTGAATTATCTCAATTAATGATTTTTTAATAATCTTTGATTGTTCAAAAAGTTTATTACAATTATCTGGATTTATCACCTTTAATTGTCCAGACTCTATTTCAACACATTTTTCCCTTACCAGGTATAGTAAGCCTATCTCAGACTCGTTCCGAGAGATTTTCTTTGTTTCTACGATTTCATTTAATAGCTCATTTACCACATACCCGATCTTATCTACTAAGTGATTATAAACTATCTCCTCTGGTAAACCATGCTCGAGATAATACAATCCAATATTTGATACAACATAGTGTTTAATTGTTGACCTAGATGTTTTTAATAACTGCTTAGTCTCCAACTCTGTAAGGTCTCTCATTAAATCTTCTTGTTTAACACCTAGTATCTCGGCTAATTCTCCTATGGATATGCTCTGCCTCGAGATCACTGCTTTTAGTAATTCATACTGACGAGGTGTTACGTATATCTCCTTATTCACGTGAACACCTCTGATATACTATTTTAATCAAGTTTTAAACACAATCCATCAATTACTAATAATGTCAACACCGAGATAAAAGTAACAATAGGTATTTCATTTATTACTTTTAACGAGATTTCAATAGAGTTATCAAATGATAAACCATGTATATTTCAATTTGTGAAAAATTAAATGATCTTTAATGAGACTTAAATAGATTGATCCTTAACTATTATATTGATAGTTGAAGATAGCTCTGTACTAGTTTCATGGTGTACTCATGTGTTGGGTTATTAAGTATCTCATCTATTGATCCTCCCTCGATTATTACCCCGTCTTTTAAAATCACTGCTCTATCGGCTAAGTACTGGGCTATTGCTAGATCGTGTGTAACCACGATCATTGATGGATGGAACATGTAGTATAGTTCGTTAATTAGATTAATTATCTGTGCTTGCAATGAAACATCTAGCGCGGAGGTTGGCTCATCTAGTACTAGTATCTTTGGTTTGTTAATTAAAGCTCTTGCTATTAAGACTCTTTGTCTCATTCCACCACTTAGCTCATCAGGTGTCTCATTAAGGATTTCTCGTGGAAGACCAACTAGTTTAACTACATCCTCGACCTCAGTGTTTATAATACTCCTATCTACCTTTACGGCTTCGAGAGGTTCTGCGATGATGTCTCTAACTCTTAATAGTGGATTTAAAGCCTTGTATGGATCTTGTGGCACATATCCAATTCTTCTTAATATTTCGACCTGCCTGCTACGTGGAAGTCTATATATTGGCTTATCGTACAAGAACACCTCTCCTCTTATTGGCTTTAGTAATCCTATTATGACCCTAAGCAATGTCGTTTTACCAGATCCACTCTCACCAATTACTGCTACTCTCTCACCTTGCAAGAGTTCAAGATTAATATCCTTGAGTACTAGCTTGTATTTCTTGAATACTGATCTAGGATCAGTAACTACTTTATATCCAGCATTGACATTTACCAACTTAACAACGTTTGTCGTGTTAGAACACCTCTTTATATCTCCAACACCTGGTGTAATGAGATGTATTTTCCTCGACTTTTTGAAGAGGAGGCTCTGTTTTACATCTCTCTATTTTGAAAAGGCATCTATCTATGAAGGGACACTCCGCGAGTTTTCCATATGTGTATTTTGGCTCACCAAGCAATGGCTTTAAGAGTTTTTTTGATCCAAGAGCAGGGATTATCTCTATGAGCATTTTTGTATAGGGATGTCTTGGATTAGTTAAAATATTTCTAGTGGATCCATATTCAACTATCTTCCCTCCGTACATAACACCGATTTTATCACATACTCTACTAGCGATCTGTATATCATGTGTAACAATAAGCAATGTTATTCCTTGTTCACGTAGTAGCTTATTCATGAGCCAGATAACCTGGGCTCTTAGATTAGCATCAATCGAGGACGTGGGCTCATCTGCGACTATTATTTTAACATCACTAGCTAGTGCAATGGCAATCGCTACTCTTTGCTGCATACCTCCACTTAATTCATGGGGGTATAAATCGAGAATATCTTTGCTAAGCCCTACTAGGGACAAGAACTTCTCAGCTATTTCCCTTGTTTTTTCTTTTTTTCACCCTTTTGTATCTCTTAATACATAGTAAAAGTGATCTTCGATTGTTAGAAAAGGATTTAAGCCAGTTCCAGGGTTCTGGGGTATTAAGCTAACTACTCTCCCTCTTATCCCATTATAATTGTGTCTATGATCGTCTAAGACAAGGTTTTCATATATGTATAGTTTTCCACGAGTCACACTATGTGGTGGTAGTATACCTGCAACAGCACTTGCAAATGTTGATTTACCGCAACCACTCTCACCGACTAAGCAGAAACTTTCAGCTTCTTCAACTTGTATATCTACTCCTTTAACAGCCCACAATATTTCATCGGTTTCCTCGTCATGATATCCTATCTCGAGATCTACTGACCTTATTGCTAGAACCAAAGCCTCCACCTTCTCCTTAATCTAGGATCTAGATCTTCTCTTAAGGGGTCTGCAAGTAAGCTAAATCCAAGCGTGGTGATCAATATAAATAATCCTGGATATATAACCAGCCATGATGCCTTGTAAAAAGCTTCTATACCAAGCTCTATAATACCCTCATATAATATTACTCCCCATTCTGGATACCCGGGTGGTAGCCCCAGCCCCATGAAGTTTATAGCAGATGCTTCAAGTAGTGCACTACCCATATCAGATATTGCCTGTACAGATATTGGTTGAATTATGTTTCTGATCACGTGCCTAGTTAATATTTTGAAATTTCCTAGACCAGAGAGCTTAGCTAGTGTCACGTATTCCAGTTCAACAACACTCTTCGCGTATACGCAGGTTACTCTTGCATACCAAGCCCACCATGTTATAATTAATGACACTATCACAACGTGTAATCCTTGACCTGTTGTAAGCCTAAAAAATAGTGCTATTACAATAGAGGGGATCGCCATGAATAGCTCTATGAAATAATTAGCGATGATTTCTATGACCCCCCTGTAATAAGTGGAAATTACTCCAATGAAAAGTCCAATGATAAAACTTAGCCCAATCACTATAGATGCTTGTATTAAAGCTGTTCTAGCACCAATTAATATTCGTGAAAATAAATCACGGCCACGTCCATCAGTGCCGAATAAGTGGTTTAAAGATGGCGGGGCAAGTCTTCTTTCTCCGGCTTCAACTGGTATATATCCGTATCCCTCATCGGGATATGGTGCAATAAATGGAGCTATTATAGAAATTAGAATTATTGTAAGTGTAATAATTAATCCTAGCTTAAACCTTGTCTTAGCTACGCATCCCTTACCACAGGAAGTTTATATTTTTTAAGAGTTTGTATAAGTTTCTCTTCGTTTTCTGGCTTCATGGGACAAAGGGGAAG
>JAWAPI010000010.1:0-22189 GCA_038894495.1 Desulfurococcaceae archaeon | reverse complement strand
TGGAGTCTCGATTATTATCTCAAATAGTATGGAGCCTTCTCTACGTAGAATGGATATGGTAGTCTATATTAACACCAACTACACGGTTGGAGATGTAGTAGTATATTGTATAACACCAAGTCACTGTATTACTCACAGAGTAATTGAATTCATAGACTTGGTCACCGTGAATGGACATAGTAGAGTAGTTGTGACAAAGGGAGATAATGTAGATCAACCTGATTCGCCAGTGAATATAGATAGAGTTAGAGGCAAAGTTGTGTTAACTATATGGAGAGAGATCTGGATACCTTTAATAGCGTTATTCCTAGGATATGCTCTACGCGAGTTAGTCAAACTCCCTGTTATAGGCTACTCTCTAATCATACTCTACGTGGTTTCTCTGGTCTCTGTTTCAGCTGTATACTCAACTATACCCGGTTTAATCGCACCAGGTGTTGTTAAGCCCCCTATGATTAGACTTGCTGGTGTCTACTTTCAGCAAGATACATGCTCTATAAGTATTAGATACATTAATAACCTGGATGCAAAACTCTCCTTCACAAGTGTAGAAGTGAACTCCACGCGAGTAGATGTTTACACATATAATCACGTAGAATTAATGATAAAGCCTACTATGAGTTTACTAAGAGAAGCATTTGAGCAACATAAACCCCTAGTAGTAAATATCGAGGCACAGATTATCGATATTGGCGAGCTCAAAGGAGAATATACATTGCTAATTGGTGGCAAAGACCCTGAATTCAACTCTATAGACAGTGGATTACTAGTTGTAAACCCTAATTGCTTCCCTATCGGTTTAAACATATCGTTTAAACATCGCTTGGAAAATAAATGGAGCTGGCTTAACAATACATACGTAATAGATGGATTTTCTCAGTTGGTTATTGAGTCGCCATTTGACTCAGCCTATGTATATGCTTGCTGGGTAAATCAAGGTGTTACTAAATGTATTGGTATACCATTAGCTGGAAGGCAGCAGAGCGGGTAAGGTTTTTAACAAGAGTAGCGAGAAGAATAAGAATACTCATCTTAGTATCTACTATATTATCACTGGTAATCTCAATACTCTACATACTCTTGGCTATAGCACCACTGTGGGATCTCAGAGGCTATGTGAATGGGTATTATTCCATTTTATGGTATAAGATTTACTACGCACATAGTGAGCAAGAGTTATTGATGCCTCACACGGACTATGTAAAACACGTCTCCTTTATATTTGTATCTCTATCGATGCTTCTATTAATAATCTCTATAATATCCATTGTGAGAGCAAGAAGAGACGTATTTAAAACAGCTGGATTAGCGTATGGAGTAGCTTGTAGTCTTGGAGCACTTTATGGCTTGTTCTCGGGTTTCTTATATAGAGCAGCTAGGTACGATATTGAAAGCTTATATACGTTACTAGGAGATTACAAAACAACTACGACAAGTGCTGGGTTAATAGTATTTAAAGGGATTGAGCTTAGATCAACCTTGATCAATAAACTTCTAATTAATACACCCTTTCTAGTTGTTTTAATAACTATAGAAATAATAGCATCAGCCATAGCAACAGCACTAGCTTTGATCGCGATGGGGAGTTATAAACCACGTGTAATAACTCCCAGTAGAGGTAGAGGACAAGCCAGTTACATCTCACACCTAGCTATCTATACATTGACGCTCATAGCGCTAGCGTCTATCTTCACGTACTATCCCGCAACAATACATATTTATCCACAACCACCAACAATAACACTAGAATACCCAGAATACACATACACGTGTACGGAACTATCAAGAACAAGAAGAGAGGCACTGGCATACACGGACTTCGAAACCTACCCTGTGCCTGGGTGGACGAGTTACGGGGGTGTATGGGAGTTATCGGTTGATGGAGGCTTTAAGGGAAATGCGCTTAGAGGAAGAGACAACAACGGTGGTGTAGGCAGGGCATCATCCCAGTACTACTGGAACACGCGGATAGATGGTTACACCTCTCTCTGGGTCTCTCTCAAAGTTAGAGCAGAGACAACGGATGGCTACAAGGGAATAGGATTGTTGAACGCTGACAGAAGCAGACTCTACGAGATATCGGTTCAGAGCACAGCTACCATTTACAAGTGGGATGGAGCATGGAGACTATTAGGTAGTACGAGTGTTCCAGGCTACAGTGCTACCAGGTGGCACACGCTCGTGCTGTACTACACTGTAACAGCCACCGCGGTCAACTTCGCACTATGGATATACAATGATACCGGAGCACTAGTAGCCACTCTGACAGCTAGTGATACTGGGGCAACGAGGTTTACCCCTGCTTATGCGGGTGTAACAGTAGACGCTGGCACAAACCTGTGGTTTAGGTTCGAGGACTTCGTATTATCCACGGAGGATCCGAGGTCTCTGTACTTCACGGGTTTCTACGAGGGATTGAGGGTTGAGGTCTGGGATAACCTTGGATACCTGGTGAACTCGACAACTGCTCTAGCACCATCCTTCACGCTGGGTGTTGTAGCTGATGTAGTGGTGGGTACGGGTAGCAATGGGAGAATATTGGTAAGATACCCCGATGCCTACCTCTGCGGAGAGCTCACAGTACCATCCACAAATGCTGTACTGGGAGGAGACACCTACGCTCTCTCGACGTCCCCGATTACCCTGATCCTCGGCGCAAACAAGACCAGCGCTAGCCTCACGCTATACCTTTCAGGGGTTTCCTCGTTCAACACAATGGCTCGAATCCTCCGCGTAAACACTTCGCAGCTCCTCTACGCGAGATTAATCCTAGACACTTACACGTCTCTAGCAACTCTAAACCTAGACGTGTGGATTGAGGGGGTATCGACCTCCACGAGCATCTCAGTGAGAAACGGTGTTCCAGTTGAGACATCGACAAGCATAGTACAGCTCAGACTTGGGCTAGGGAACACTATAGATCTCAGAGGGTATTTCACGGGGCAAGGTCAATCAGCAACGCTGAGTCTAAAGCTAGAGCTCTGCACATCTAGCGATGGGGCCGGGGCGTGCGTGCGGTACCCGGTCTTAATAGTTGTCACGTCATAGTTAAAACATCCTAGCGAGATACGAGAATTTATAAAAACAAATTTATTAAAACAAATTACATGGTTTTTTTAGTTGCTTCGATGCCACTAGTGATATTGTTGTAGATACTTGTGTTAATCCTAGAGTGATGGTTAAGTATCTTGATACATATACGTGTCTTGTTTACACCGTTCCAGAGGTATATGCTATGTTAATTGATGATAGTTATTCACTAGTAGCTAGGTAGTAGTAAAACAACTTCACCTATTACAATATATCTAACTCATCACTAGTCAATATAACAACACGTATTCTAGGATTAAACACTAGTTAATCAGCCCACGCAGGACTCACCCTGGATCAATGTTAACTCCGCTAGCTTTAAATCTAAGTGTATGAATCGAGGTGCTTTCGAGATCCATGAGTGTGGTGATCATGAATGAATACCCAGCGGCAGCATCAACAAGTATAATAAGTTAAATCTAGGGATAGGTAACTACATAGAAGTCTCAGGCTACTACAACGCAGAACCTAGGATGGAGTGCTTGTGTTGAAACTAGAACAATGCACAGAGCCTAATAGTTAATTATTGTGTATTATCCATTAACACTTGTAGTCAGCTCCTAGGAGTCACTCCCTAGTAGAGCTTATTTTACTAAACCAATAAAGGTGTATTGTGAAGTAAAAAATAAAGGGTTCTGGGATACTATCTTCTCTTGATCACTATGCCTAACCCTGCGCCTATGATAAAAGCTACTATTGCTAAGGCTATTGCTGTATCATATCTAGTTGTTTCCACTACACTGGTATACATCCTAGTAGTGGTCTCCGTTTGCGTTATTGATACTGTTGTTTTCTCTGTGATTGTTGCTATGCTTGTAGTTATCTCTGTGTATGTGGTTGGGACAGTAGTTGTCTCTGCGTAACTATATGTATAGGTGATAGAAGTAGTAGTTATCTGTGTTATTGTCTCCGTTGTGGTCATTGTTATAGTGTCAGTTACTGGGACACCGGCTAGATCAATCCATATAGGATTATTAATAGCTCTATTCCCAGCCACGTCGAAAGCTACTAATACTACATAGCCATTCAGAGTGTTATTTGTAATAACAGAGACCGGTATTTGTATCTCTACTTCACCACTTATTGCTCTATCTAGTGGTATTGATCTATATAATCTACCGGTTTTAACATATACTTCTATTCTATCTAGACCGTTGACAGCGAAGTACTTTACTTTTACACTAATATTGTGGTCTAAGCTCCCAGCTAAAACTATTGATCCAGGTAATGGGTCTGTGAATATAAATGGACCATACGTTATGAATGTTCTTCCATATTTCTCGGCATATGCTAATGCTATTGGGTCAGGTCCGTTTGGAAGATAAGCTACGACTCTTGGTTTACCTGTATAAGTCTGTGTGATTACATCATGGACATCGCTTCCAGCTGTTAGGTATTTTCTAAAACCAAGATCCCATAACATGAACATTTTACTAAGAGTTCTATAATCATCACTACCCCATGGTCCATTTATCTCAGCTGTATCCCAGTCCTCGTAGTATCCTCCTGGAATATTGTTCATCTCTTGTGCAATGAATAATCCACCTATATATGGGTGGTTTGCTCTCACTACGATAGCCCCAGCACTTCTAGCTGCTGTGATTATCTCCCTTAATGTTCCCCTATAGATAAGTTTCTCTGGGTGAATCACCGGGTATACATTGAAATGAGCCCAGTCAGGTGATATCTCAACACCACATATAAACGGCTTACCTCTCGCCTCGGCATATTCTCTGATTAATGGGCAGTTATCTACGTAATCGTGGTCGCTTACAAATATGAAGTCTAGTGCAGATGCAAGCTGGGATACTACTAGTAGGTTCGGCGGGGTTTTACCATCTAAGTAGTCTGAGTGATGATGTAGATCAACTGTATACCAACCTAGTTCTTGTGGTTTAAAAACAACGTTAACTGTCACACTTGTTTCCACGCTTTTCTCGGATTCAATTGTAACTTGTGTTGTTACAGGTGAACTTATAAAGCCTGCTCCATAGTCAACTATGATATTGTATGTTCCAGGAGCGAGATCTACGGTGGCGTTTCCTACTCTGAAGAGGTCAGTGTAAGCTGTTGGAATAGTCATATATTGAACAGGTGGAGTAAATCCCCAGTAATTAGTATTCTTGCATCAGTTAAACTATTTGTATCGTTTCTATAGACGTTGAGAACTAACCTACCTGGAAGTAATACATCTGAGAAGTCAACATTAACTACCTCATCTGGCTTTACGCTGATATTAAACCAGCTACTGGGGCCATGTGCTTTAGCAATTGCTCTTAGACTATATGATCCTGGAGCTAGGATAGGCATAGAGTAGTCTCCATTTATACCTGCAATACTCCAACAATATGGTCTTTCATTTCTATAAGCTATGACAGCAGCTCCAACAAGGGGTTGTTCCTTGGCGTTCTTCACTAGTCCATATATCTGGGCTAGCTCACCACCTTTTATCCTATAGACCATTTCCATGATTTTGCATATATCTGGCTTATCTAATATGAAGATATAAGACTCGAATAACTTACTCTCACCTGGGTTTAATGAAACCTGGTAGAATGGATCAACGAAAAAGGTATGTAGAGATATGTGAGTATAGCTTGGAGCGTATAATCCAATACCATAGTCCTCGTGATACCCTGCAACCCAGTCCTCTGTTATACCCCAGCGATCTTTTGGACTAGTAGTTATTCTACCCGTTCCATAGTCTGGCACAAATGTCCAACCTCTCTCGAAGGTAATTGCTGGGCCCATTATCAGATTTAAGTATGGTGATACATCGGTATTTGTTACATTGACTATTACTCTTAAATATGGTTTACCCGATTCAAGTATATACGTGTAGTTAACTCGTAGCCCTCTCCATGCCCCTACGGCTTGGATAACACCTCTCTGCGCTGTGTTTTCAACGATCTCGAAATAAGTGATAGTTGCCCAATTGCCCCAGTCATTCAATGGGAAACTAAACTGAGCTACTACATCTGATGCTCTCTCACCTATGGCAGCTATGTCTATTATATGACCCGGTGAAATACCCCAGGGTGGCGTTGTACTTATTCCAAATGCAACGGCCAGGTACTCGTTCATTAATGTTACATCCTCGGGACCCTTCGCCTCCCCCTCCATTATTGGTGTTGGTCCTATTACTATCTTAACCCCGGTCTCTGTCCCCTGCGAGGTTGAGAGTAAGGGTAAGATAGTAAATCCTCCAGTAATTATAAATACGAATAGTGACAAGGCGAGGAACTCTATGCTTATTTTCATATACTTACACACCTCATGTGAATTTATTACAGAGAGGGATAAAATACATAGAGTTTAATTAAGTTAAATATAGTTAGAAAGAACCTACGCGGTAAATACAAATAGACATGTGCTTAACACTACCAAATACTAAAACAGGGTTTTTAACAATAGAGACCAATACCCAGATTAAAAATGAACTAAAACACCACGTTAAGTCACTTGGTATACAACCTGGATAACCCCGTATCATGTTGTAGTATAATTATTACTTAATGAATATATCAGTGAAGAGAGCTATCGATAAGGAAAGCAACCAGAGATCTGTTACTTGGGATATACATTAAAGTTAATTCAATAAACCTTAATAATACCTATCGGAGTAACATGCTGAGATGGTTGAACTTATATATGAGTGATCGCTTCAAGTACTTATTTATTTAGTTTATTTAAAAAATATTTATATGCGGGGACAGTATTTGTTATAAGGGGTAGAGATCATGTCTGAGAAACCAACAGCAGCTTTTGTACTGTCACTAGTAGGAGGGATATTTGTAATACTAGGTAGTATTCTTGTACTAGTAGCAGGTGGATTAATAGGAGAATTAGTGCCAATGGTTGGTGGATTATTTGCATTAGCAGGAGGTGTTGGATTAATATTCGGTATACTGATTGTTGTGGGAGCAGTGATGATAAATAGCGGAGAGCCAGGTAAAGTCAAGAAAGGTTCAATACTAGTACTAATACTTTCAATACTAAGCTTGTTCTTAGCTGGAGGTGGATTCTTCATAGGATTTATTCTTGGATTAATAGGAGGTATACTAGGATTAACATGGAAGCCTCCCGAGAAGCCAGCTCCCTCCACCACTACTTTACCGCCACCCTCATAAGAATATTCTATTCTTATTTTTTTAAGACTACATCCACATCGTTACTTTATTTATACAAGACCCTAAGTCAATGCTCAATTCTAAATCACTAGATTATCTATTAAGGGTATGTCCATTTGATTGAGGCTCGCTAAGAGTTGATAATATATAGTTATGAAACCAGGGTGTAGGGTGCAGATTTATGAATAAGTATAACACGAGACTAGTTCTTGGAATCCTATTATTCCTTCTCCTTGAACTACGTCAATTAAATCTAGGTATAAGGGGAATATGAGTAGGTATGGTTTTAAGCAATATGAATATCGGGTTAGTAGCGTTCTAGGATCCATATGGGGAGAGGTTTAAATCAGTAATTGATCACTCTTAGCGAACTGCTAATTATTTATTATAAGTTATTGATCAAGGTATCTGGGCTGTAATATGGACTAGACCTTAGGGAAAAAGTGCTTACATCTACAAGCTTTATCTCTAATACAGCGTCTAAACACTAGCTCTACTAGTGTTAATATATGTCTTTGTATCTCGGCAGGGTATTTATTGGCTTTTACTATCGTGTTGCTAGCTATCTTGATAGCGGTATCTAGATCGCTACTGTGGAGCTGGTCAACTAGCACTGACACAGCCTCTTGTAACTCTTCACTGATTTCAAACCTCTTATGGATAATGAGTTTGATTATCTCGTTGAGAGTATTGGCAAATAAGACCGTATCAAGCGCCTCGGGGACGTTGAGTCCATTCTCGTAATACTTGATCTTGAGTAGTCTCATTAATAGTAGATATGTATAGTTAAAGTCGGATAGTAGGAATCGGGGATCCCCATCGTTCCTAATGATTTTTTTGAACACCTCGCATAATTTAACTAAGAGATCGTTGTGGTCAACGCCAACATCGGGGAAAATAATAGTATGGTACTCTGTATCTGGCCTTGCAACAAATACAATGGATGGGATTTCTTTTTTCAAATCATTTAATAGTCTTATTGCATCCTCGTATTCTGATTTAAGCTTTATACTTGCAACCCCCTCCATGAATGCAGCTATTAACTTTGCAAATGCAACATTGTCAGAGCCCTCGATCATTACTTGTCCTCCAAGAAACTCCCCCTCCTTGATAGGAGTAATGATTATTCTACTTCCATCGTATACTAGTTTAACTCGGTCTCCTGTGTTTAATCCAAGTTGTTTTATCCATTTCGATGGCATGACTATGGCACTGGATTGCTTACCAACTTTTATTATTTTCCTAATCTCTATACTCAAATAGAAACACCACTCAACTAGAGTGGAGAGGCTCAATCTCTATCAAGTTATACTATAAGGTGTATTATATCCATAACGTGGGGTAGTAGCGAGGTATAAGTCTCTCTCACTACCTGTTTTTTAAATACATAGCTAGTATTCTCGCTCTCTCATGGTATATTTCACTCCATGAGCTACTAGGTGATAAAGGCTGGCCTCCCCCCATTAAACACCCTCCGGGACATAGCGTGTAAACTAATGCTTGGTTCGAGTCGATTTTCCAGAGCTCTACGAGCTCGTTGATACTGCTTGTAAATCTGATGCCTGGATCTATGTCGATGGCAAGGGGTTCTTCAACATCCTTAATCCCTGTATTCATTAGAGCACTCCTCAATGCTATTTGTAGTTCTCTCGTAGTTATTGCATTCTTCATTGATCTTCTCCAAGCAATACACTGTGTCACATAGATAGCGTTACTAGGTATCCTCGGTGATAGGAGTTTTACTTCTACACTGGGGATTTTTCTCCGCAAGAGGTAGTACTCAGCTGGGCTTTTAGCGTAAATTAACCCCGGTTGAGCATCTACAATGCTAGAGTATACTATGATCCTGTTAAATCCAAGTTCACGTATAGCTCTCAGGATTCTCTGGGGATTTGCTCTCTCGGACTCTGCTAGAGCAGCCAGAGCCTCAGGCTCAATGTATATATCTAAGCCATTACTCCTAGCTAGGATCTCAGGGTGCAACCTGAACTTAATAGCACCAACTGGGCAGTAAGCAATGCAAAGCCCACAATAATGGCAACCTGCTTTATCAAAGTATTCATTGTATGGTGTTGATACTGTAGTGGTAATACCTCTATTAACGTAGTTCAACACATTTGCTTGCACTGATTTACATATCTCTATGCATCTCCCGCAAACAATGCATTTAGATGAGTCTAGGCTTATGAAGCTATCACTATCACTTACATTAACCACGGGGAGCTCGGTTAAATTGAATCTTCTCTCATATCTAGAAGGTCTCTCGCCTTTAAAAACCCTCTCAAGAAACTCTAATAGTTCACTAGTGTTTGCAGGGCATCCTCTTATGTAATAATCCACTCTTACATGAGAGAATAGAGATGTAGGTGTTTTATAACCTACCTCATCTGTTGATCTTGAGTGAACACCGCCGTATATAGCACATGATCCTAGAGCAACGAGGATCCTTGATCTCTCTCTTAAGTCTTGAATCCTCTTAATGTCTTCTTTACTTGTAACAGAGCCCTCGATCACAGCTATGTCGTATTTATCGTTTTTTCTAGCTCCTATAAGACGCCAATAAGTAATCTCAGCGCTGTATTTCTCGAGGAGGAATAGAAGCTGGCTATCTACTACATTGTATAGGCAACCCTCACATCCAGTTAAAGATACAAATGCTACTCTCAAGCCTGCTACCCTTCTATGCTTTGATTATATGGACAGCGCATGGTATACATGGATCATATGAGCGCACAAGCATTTCAATATACCTGGTTGCCTTGTTTAAATCCGATCTAAATAGATCTAGCTGACTTACAACTGTCTCTATTGATTTCTCCAAGTGCTTACTAAATAAGACTGTTGGAGTGATTATATTCGCCCTTGATACTTTACCATCTTCATTTATATCATAATAGTGAATTAACAATCCACGAGGAGCTTCAACCACGGATAACCCAGAGCCTTTTTTAGGATTTCCACGTGTTCTACGAGGTTTTCTATTGCAAAGCTCTTCTAATGTACTTATAACATTACCTAGTAGATAGCGAGTCTCCAGTGCTTTGGCAACTAGGTTACTATATGGATTGTTACTTATTAATTCAAATAGCTCACTATTGATCTCAATGTATTTCGTAGCTAGTAACCTTGCTCTTGCTCCTACGAAGAAAACCTTTTTATTTAAGAGACATGTCTTACTATTGGAATATCCTGGTTTTAGTTCATAAAAGTAATCTAGGTAGTTCTCCTCGTTGATCACTAATTCATTGTCATTACTTAGCAGAACATAGGGTTTCTTGATGGGGATGCTTTTCACCGGCCAGGTGGATAGAGCAATGTAGTTATTGTTATGATCTCGAATAAAGGGAAGATGTATAATACTCATGAATTTATCTATTATTAAATCTATTAGATGAGATGCCTCTATCACTAACTTGATTACTTTCTCTACATCTAGACTAGTTATTTTATTAGTAAAGCCACCAGGCATATATGGCTGTGGCCCTGTTAATCTACCGCATAGAATACCTATAGCTTTCTTAATGCTATCTCTTGCTCTTATAGCACTTAGTGTCGTGGTTTGATCAGGGATCTTGTAGTCTGGCATGGCTAGAAAGACGAGGTGAACCACGTGGTTCTCAATAATTTGAAGCTTATTACAAACATCTCTTAAATTAGCAGTTGCTTCATCAACTTCTATTCCAAGAGCATTTTCAATAGCAAGGTTCGAGGCCCAGAAATGAGCATGGCTACAAACACCGCATATCCTAGAGACTATGTAGGGGACGTGTCTATAATCATGGCCTATAACTAATCGTTCAAAAAATCTCTCACTTAGTAATCCAGAATACTCAACCTTGATCTCGTCTCGCCCTATATAGATAGTAACCTTTGAATCCCCCGCTACTCTATCTAACTCGATCTCTAATCGGTGATCTCTCATTCTCCATACACCTCTTCTATGATCTCTCTTAGTTTCGAGGAAAGGCTATGCCAGAAAATACTCATTGTGTTCTCTAGATCTTTCTTTGAAATATTGTTCTCTCTATAGAATCTAAGTGCGTTTCTCCAAATACTAGTATTGTTTATAAAACCTCTACATCCGATACAGGGAGTGCTAGCTAAGATACACTCGGCTTTGCAACCTGCATGTGTAAGGGGGCCTAGGCACGTGATTCCTTGCCTAGTGAAGCACTGATCATCGTGCATAGGACACTCTGAACATACAGGTATACCCTCAACACCTAGCTCTTTTGAAATTGAAACTAGTATACAATATGATTTTCTAGTGCAATCCCAGCAGTTTATTCTATGAGTAGCTAGTATAAGCTCAAAGTTTATTTTTCTAATTGTCTCAAGTTCACTGTCACTAGTTTCAACAACCACCCCGTCTTGGACAGGGTATCTACATGAGGGAGCGATTTTTCCATTTACTTTTACAACGCATAATCTACACGTAGCTTCGTTGAATAACCCCTGGAGATAGCAAAGCAATGGAACTCTAAACCCAGCTTTCTCAATAGCTTCTATTATATATGAATTCTCGGGTACATCTACCTCGATATTATTTACTCTTACTTTAACCACGAGGATCACCTATGTTTTCATGATAGCGTTAAATGGACAACTTATAAAGCAGACACCGCACTTAATACACTTCGAGGAGTTGATATGGTACTTCTCCCCGGGGACACCATTGATCGCGTTGCTAGGACAATTTCTAGCGCAGACACCGCATCCTCTGCATATATCTATATTAATTTCGTAAACCACGAGCCTTGGACAAGTCTTCGCAGGGCATTTCTTGTTTTCAACATGCTCAAGGTATTCGTCTTCAAAGTATCTCAAGGTGGATAACACAGGGTTCGGAGCTGTTCCTCCTAATCCACATAGACTAGATTTAGCAATTGAGAAACCTAGATCTCTGAGAGCAGCGATATCGGATAGATCTCCTTCCCCATCTACAATCCTAGTGAGTATATCATTCATTAGTTTCACCCCTACTCTGCAAGGAATACACTTTCCACAAGACTCAGCAACCGCGAACTCTGTGAAATATTTAGCTACGTTAACAGTGCATGAGGAGTCATCTATTACAACTAGTCCACCAGAACCCATTATTGCACCATGCTCTTGCAGGGTCTCATAGTCTAATCCTAGGTGAAATAGATATATAGGAATACAGCCACCACTAGGTCCACCGATTTGAACAGCTTTTATACTTCTCCCGTCTAGTGGCCCTCCAGCGAGTTCATATACTAGTTTCTCAATGGTTGTGCCAAGTGGTACTTCGTAAACCCCTGTTTTCTTAACAGCTCCTGTTACACAAAACATCTTAGTTCCCCTGGACTTCTCTGTTCCATACTTAACAAACTCTTCGAGCCCAACTTGGAAAATAGTTGCAACATGTGCAAGTGTCTCAACATTGTTGACTACTGTGGGTTTACCATGTAATCCGCTCGTTGCAGGATATGGTGGTCGCTGCCGAGGTCTCGCTCTTCCCTCAATAGCAGCTATTAAAGCAGTTTCCTCGCCGCATACAAATGCACCGGCGCTTCTATACACTTCTATGTCAAAGCTATAGCCTGATCCAAGTATGTTATTGCCTAGGAACCCGTGTGCTTTCGCGTCTATTACTGCTTTTTCAAGTCTATCAGCCATTAGTGGTTTCTCGGCTCTAACAAAGATGTATCCCTTGACTGCTCCAGTAGCGTAACCAGCTATTATTAATCCCTCCACTACTCTATGGGGATCAGATTCAGCTAGTAGCCTGTTCATGAATGCACCCGGGTCTCCTTCATCGCCATTGCATATCAGATATTTCTCGCTGCTCGGTTGATCACGTGTTATTTTCCACTTAAGCCATGTGGGGAACCCTGCTCCACCTCTACCTCTTAGCCCAGCTTTCTTAATGACATCGATTACATCGCTGGGCTTCATCATCAAGGCTTTTTTAAGTCCTTGATAACCCCCTGTTAATATATACTCATCTATGGACTCTGGATCTATTAATCCACAGTTTCTAGATACAAATCTCACTTGGTTTCTCCACTCTGGTTTTTCACTAAGTAGTGGAACTCCATAGTCTACATCGTCTACTTTGTATAGAATAGCATATGAGTTTGATAGATCTCCTTGTATGTAATTCTCCACGATTCTCTCTATGTCTAGGGGTTTTACATTTACATATATAGCTGGAGGCTTACCTTTACCAGCTATAATGATCCATGGATCCAGGAAGCATAGTCCAAAGCATCCAACTCTATGTATCTCAGCGTTTACTCCTTTTTCATCTACGTATCTCCTAATAGATTCATATACATCTCTCGCCCCGGATGCCAGGGTGCAACTTGCAAGTGGAACATGTATTTTTAAATCACTATTCCCATATACTAGGCGATGTAGAGTGCTATTTAACAAGTAACACTACCTGTGTATTTTCTTTAAGTATTGCATTGTTATTTTTCCTATATCGGTGCTTCGTAGTCTTCCATGTATGGATTTCTCTCCAGTCTGTGTATTAACTACCATTATAACAGGTGCAAGGCTACAACATCCAAAACACCTAGCTTTCTCTATAGATACATGTGATTTACCGAGAGTTAACCTAAGTGCCTCGTATAGTTCCTTTGATCCCCTGAGGTAACACGCTGTTCCAAAACATACTTGGATAAGATACTCTCCTATAGGTTGAAGTCGGAATTGATGATAGAAAGATGCAACACTCAGAATCTCTGAGATTGATACATTAAGCTTACTTGATACTAGTTCAAGGGCAGGTCTTGGAAGGTATCCGAGAGAACTTTGAATATCTTGAAGAATAGGTATTAATCTATCTCTACTAGAGCCATACTTTGCAATAACGCTATCTATTAATTTTAAGACATCTACTCCTATTAATTCCTCAATTTTACCTGGTCCTGGCTGGGTCATGGGTTAACTATACCACTTAGTGAGACACACAGTTTGTTTTTAATAATTGACGTCATAACAGGTTATTACATGTAATAATCCATCTGTATATGGTTCTAGTGAGAAAGCACCTGGATTACGATTATCAATGTTGACTCTTATATAGCATTAAGTCTCTCAGAGACTTGAACTGTTTGATATCGATTACTATACTCCTTGGTCATAGAAACCTCTTAATTACATCTTCACTAGGCTACCAGGAATGTGCTTGAGATAAGGGATATCTATATATCTCGACTACCCCGAGTCCCTATGAAAATCTCGCTCGATAATACAAGGTAAGCTCTGAGCGTGCTCACTGTGACCTAGTTGTTTTGACTTGTTCAAGGCTTATGGATATCCGGTAATAACATGGTTTCTGTGAAAAACCATGCGTAGATCCTTATATTGGTGTTAATAATGTCTTCATGATCAATTCAGAAGTTAATAACCAGCAAGATCACTGTTTATATAGATGGCTTTACCACGTATCCTGAGATCAGTTTATAAATAGATTTATATAATTAAACGTAAATCTCGAGTTTTAAAGACACCGTGTAGAATAGTTAATACTAATGGATCGAAATGGTGTATGAGAGTGATAAGAAATAGAGATATCCTTGAGAGGGATTCAAGGCATATTCGACTAATCCAGCTAATGGAGTATGCTCTCCAGGTAGCTGACCCCTATTACGCTGTGATATCTAGCTTGGAGCTAAGAGATAACTCGCTTATCGTTAAAGGCAGGAAAACCGAGATCAGTGGATATATCCATGTAGTAGGCTTTGGTAAAGCCTCTCTAAGAATGGCTGAGGCAGTATATAGAGTCTTAGGGGAGCGAGTCATAGGAGGCGTGGTGATACATCCAGGTGAGCCAGGTAGAGTTGGCCCCATTGAAGTTCTCAGAGGAGATCATCCATCCCCCAGTTACAATACCTTAGACTCATCGATGAGATTACTAGACTACCTGGAATCTGTGAGCAAGGATGATGCTTTAATCGTTTTGATATCAGGAGGTGGGTCAGCTCTATTCGAGGTTCCTGAGGAAGGTATTTCACTTGAAGACTTGTCATTAGTATCCAAGGAGTTAATGAGAAGAGGTGCAACTATTCACGAGCTTAACACTGTTAGGAAAAGATTTTCAAGGGTAAAAGGTGGGAAGTTTTTAAGGTATATTAAAGCTTCAAAGATCATATCGTTAATTATTAGCGACGTTGTGGGAGACGATCTAAGTGTCATTGCTTCAGGTCCTACAACACCGGATTACACGAGTTTCAAAGATGCGTATAGGGTTTTAGCTAGAAGAGGATTGTTAGAGATTGTTCCACCTAGTATCAAGGAGTTTTTCGAGAAAGGGTTAAAAGGGCTCATCGAAGATACTTTGAAGCCTAGCCACCCTGTGTTTGAGAGAGTTGAAAACTATATTATATTAAGTAATCAAATAGTATTACAGAGGCTTCAAGAACACCTCGAGAACACTATGTATAATACCTTGATCTTGACTTCAATGCTTGAGGGAGAGGCGAGAGAAGCTGGGAGAGTGCTAGCATCCATTATTAAGAACATACATGTCTACGATAAACCAGTTAAAAAGCCTGCTGCCCTGCTCGCGGGGGGTGAGACAGTTGTGACTGTTAGAGGAGAGGGGGTGGGAGGGAGGAATCAAGAACTATGTTTATCTCTTGCATTATCATTGAGAACCCTACCCAATGTAACAGCTGCTTGCCTCGCCACGGATGGTGTTGATGGTGTAAGCCCAGCTGCTGGAGCAATAGTAGATGGATACACAGTTGATGAAGCACTGAGAGAAGGGCTTGATCCTTGGAGTAGTCTTGAAAATAATGATAGCTATGGATTCTTCAGTAGGATCAATAGAGCGATAATCACGGGATATACAGGGACAAATGTCAACGATATATTCTTAGCTTTGATTGAGTGAGATTATCATCGAGACTCTTCTTCATTTGTTATTTGTGTCTAGGGGGCAAATAAGCTTCTACGAACCGAGGAGTTTTACATGAATTTTGCATACTATACAATCCCTGCCTAGATCATTGACTATGTCAAGTTAATGTATAATACCTTCAGGGTGGTTAATCGATTCCATTGGATCAACATGAACGTGAATTTATAGTTAAGCACGTAATGTTCATGGTGCTCGCCTTAGCATATGTGTAGTTAGTTTCCCTTGAGATATGTTATCACTATGGTTTCCGAGGGGGTTCGGTCACCGAGGTCACTTAATGTAATGATTTATTTAGTTATTCACATGTGTTAAGTAATATAGTCGTTGATTCGCGATCCCGGGATCTTGCTTTATTGGGATCAATATATACTTTGATCAAATTATATATCGTTATCTCTAGATCTAATTAACTCGGGCATATTTTAACACTTGATCCACGTTGTAAATCATAACTACACTAAATTCAACTGGAGATGCTCCTTAGTGCTAGGTTTAATCTTTATGTTTTCTATGTAAATGTACATCGCGGGTTCTTGTGGTTTTTAATCTCGAGTAGTATTAACATATGTATGGTATTAACTATATGCTGTGGGCGCGATGATTAATACCTTGAATGTGTCAAAAATAATTGAAAGTATTGAGAGGAAACTAGTAGATTTATCTAGTCTAGTGGACTGCGCTGTTGCATGTGTTAGCGGTGGAGTTGATAGCACTGTGTAAGCTATGCTCTCCAGGAAAATACTAGGGGAGAAGGTCTATTCAGTATTTATTGATACTGGGTTTATGAGAGCTAATGAATCATATAATGTGAAGAGGTCTCTTGAGGGAATAATGGATATCGAGGTGTATGATTTCTCGGAGAATTTTATATCTAAGCTGGAAGGAGTATCTGATGCCGAGGAGAAGCGGAGATTATTTAGGAGTGTTTTCTATGAATCAGTTAAGAAGATAGCAAATGAGAAGAAATGCAACTGGATTATCCAGGGGACAATAAAAGCAGATGTTATTGAGACAATTAGTGGATTAAAATCACAACATAATGTCCTAGATAAAGCGACTCTCGAGAGATATGGATATAGTGTTATCGAGCCACTAATTGATCTATATAAGCACGAGGTAAGAGCTCTCGCAGAGTACCTAGGCATCCCTAGGTTCATTGCTCAAAGACAGCCTTTTCCAGGACCTGGTTTATTGATCAGGACTGTGGAGAATTTGATAGGATTAAACTTGAAACCGTGCGAAGACTAACTAACGTTGTTGAAAGCGCCTTAGCTAGTAGAGGTTATAGTCAATACTTCCCTGCATTATGGGAGAACCATGTGGTTGATACATCGAGGGTTAGTAACATAGAGTACGATGTATTTGATGTGAAAGTTACAGGTGTAACCGGGGGGCAGGAGATCATATGGTCACCCCATTGTTATTAAACAATGGCCTAGAGACATGGATGTGTATAGTATATATAGGTATATTGATACAGTAGAGCACCCCCATGTCTTGATAAGACTAGCTGAGAAAACTAATGGTTTATATATTGTGGTTTTGAGAATTGTTAACACAAGGGATTTCATGACTGCTGAAGTGCCTCGTATAGACTTAGATGAGCTTAAACCACTTGTTCAAAGGATACTAGAATACCCTGAGATCAAGACAGTTGCACTTGATATAACTCCTAAGCCACCGGCGACAATAGAGTTTGAATAGATTGAATACTTGTTTATCCCGTTAACTATGGGTTGGGATGGCCACGTGTATTACTATAAATCCTGGATTAGGCTCTTCTTCCACTTGTATCTTAGGTATTTAGCATTGTTAGGTTACTTATCCATGACTAATACTTCTCTGCTCTAGCTTGTAATATCGCTTAAATAGTGTAGTACAGCTGTCTTGACACTGCTTGCGTTGTGTTCTTTTACAAGTCTTGTTATTCTAGCTAGTGTTGCACCTGTGTCTGTGACTTCATCTACTACGAGAACTTGTTGGTTCTTGAAATCTACTTTTTCATGCATAGTGATCTCTGGTTCTTTTCTCAACGCGCTGCCTATTCCCCAGAGCTTGGATCTAATTACAACGAGGTCACCTACTCCTAAAAAATCGCTTACAATTCTAGCGGGTATAAGTCCACCATGTGAGACAGCGACAATGGTATCACCTCTAGGTCATCGCTGAGAATTATGGATACGAGTTTATAGCAGTACTCGATGCCCTTGCTCCAGGGTGTATAGATGATTTTCATGGATAACCCCTTGTGTAAGCAATGAGAGATATCTAGGTTGAATACGTGTATTGGTTAATTCATTGCCTAGTATTTATATCTCATTGATAACTAGGTATTCTAGGATAAATAAATCTATTATCATTATTAATGTACATAGAGCTTGATTTCAACAATAGGTGTTGTCATGAGAATCACAGAGAGATTAAGAAATGAAGCAAGTTATATTTGGAGTAGGATTCTTGGGCATCCATTTGTACTAGAGCTATATACAGGTGTGCTTCCCCGTGAGAAATTCAAGTATTATTTAATCCAAGACTACAACTACCTCGTGTCAATGTCTAGGTGTTTTTCACTAATTGCTGCTAAGTCGGATTTTGAACTAGCTAAGCTAGCTCTTGAATTAGCATATCTAGATGCTACAACCGAGATGAGTAATTATGAGAGATTACTAGATAAGATAGGTTTAAGCCTAGGAGAAGTTGTTAACTACGAGTTCTCCCCTACTAATATTGCATATATGAGTTTTCTACTATCAACATGTGCTTTGAGAAGCCCTGTGGAGTCTCTTATAGCGTTGTTACCGTGTTTCTGGAGCTATATGGAGATAGCGGAGAGACATAGAGATAAACTATTAGGGAATAGGAATGAGCTCTATGTGGAATGGGCTCAGGTGTATTTATCAAAAGAGTATAGAGAGCTTGTTGAGAGGCTCAGGGAGATAATTGATAGAAATAGTGATAAGGTAAACTACGAGGTCGCTAAGTTCTTGTTTATAACTGCTAGTAGATTCGAATACATGTTCTGGGAGATGTCCTATAACATGGAGAAGTGGGTTATTTAGAGATAGATTACCACTTATTGAATAAGTAGGTGAGTTTACCCTGTGTATACTTGTACTAGGTTACAAAACTCTGTTATTTATGTGAACTCTCATTGAATACAGCTATGAATAATCATCTTGATGAAGGGGTATATACTTTGAAGCTACTCAATATAGTAGTATTGAGCGGGAAAAAGATAAATCCATAGAGTATTTTTGTAACCTGTTTTTATACGCTTAGTATTTTCATCGCAATTTGAGGTGTCTTTGTTGTTTTATTAGTAGCGCTTAGATCCGTGGAATTATTCATGCACTTTTTGTGATTCAATAGAAAGTATAATGTTTATTTATTCTATGTAGTGTCTTTGAACTCTAACGCCTAGTTTATTGAAGTATTTTGATTAATTTCTATGTTTATTTTGTTTTCTTGTAAACGAGAGTTATTGCATGGTAATTACTAAGTTAATTAATTGAAGACGCTTGATGAGATTGCAATTTGTTTGTTAAACGAGGTTAGTGAACTGAAAATAGGAGTGTACTCAGTTATGCTTTTAACTCTGATGTTTGTGAAGGTGTTTACTATGTACTAGTGGTTGATTCTTCTCCAGTGGATCAAGGAACCACATATCGTGGTTTTATAGATGATTTACTGGAGAGTGTAGTATTCTACGCTAGGAGAGTATACTATGGTAAGGGTTAGTCTAGGTGGTTAAAGAATAACAAAGCTTGTTTCACCATAGCTAACTTGGGTTATATGTTTTTAAAACAAGTTTATTGAGCATGCGAGTTTACTATTAGGAAATCGCTTGATTACACAGGCTTGAGGACACTGTGTCTTAGTAAGAGCTAGTAAAGAGATTTGAGCATCTCATGGGAAAGAGCTTTGATGTAGTATTACACAATAACATAGTGTTTAATCTTCATCGCTGGTGGTTAGATATCATGGCTTGACTTCTCCTCGATCACTTGGTTAGAGTTCTCTCGGTTTCAATGATCCTCTATGCGTGTTCTTCTGCTAGCGTGTTTTAATCACTAGTTATCCTCCACTTCGGTTTTGAAGTTATTATGTAGTGCTTGAACTTGTCTTGGTTTCTACCACTTTAGTAAGGGGACTAGGGCAATATGAGATTTCACGTGGTGATCAACAATGTGGATAATCTTAGTAGTGTTAAATGCTATTGAAAGCTCTTCAGGAACAGTAGTGTTTCTAGGACTATGGCTCTTGGTAAGCTATATCCTTAACTATGGGTCCTGGCGGTTCTGGTGTCCGTGATAAGCTTATAAGTCCTCCCCTGTAATTATAGTTATTGTCTCATGGTGGCATAATGATTGACTACATGCCACCCACTGTGAAGCTAGCTGAACTATCTAGTAAGGGTCTTACAGAGCAGCTCGTAGAGAGTGTTAAGTCTTTGATGATTAGGGTCATCTCCCCGAGTTTTGATCCAGTGGGTGGCATGGTTAGAGTCTATGTCCGTAAGGCTATTCGAACCGGTGCTTGGAGGAGTCTTAAACCTGAGTCACGTGCACTTCTACTCGCCCTACGTAGTTGGAGAAAACGCGTGAAGTCTCCTCTGCTTTTATCGATACTTGCAAGGATATTTATCGAGGTAGAGATGTATACTACTAAGGGGAAGGCAATATTCTATGGGATACTGGAAGCTATGAAGAAAGCGAGAGAACTACTCGTTGATCTACCCGGGAACATCTCCAGGATAATCGTACTGGGTATACAGTACATGAACCTACCACTACTCTACAGAATACATGGGTAACTAGCTAGTTGTGTATCAATCAGATGTGTAAAACCAAAAGGCCATGCTTAACACGCTAGAAGTCCTCGGGCTAGTACTAGCATTAATACACTTCACGACTCCACTAGCATACTACGCGTACGCTAAGCTGAAGTGGCTTAAGAAACCGTGGAACCTTAGTGTAGACGAGAACTATAAGCCCAAGGTAACAGTAATCATACCCACCTACAACGAGGCAAAGTTCATAGTGAAGAAGCTGGATAACATCTACGAGCAGGATTACCCGAGGGAGTTGGTGGAAATAGTAGTGGTGGATTCAGCTAGCACTGATGAAACTCCTAGGCTAGTTGAGGAGTGGGCTTCTAGATATAAGGATGTTAAGCTTAAGCTTATTATTGAAAACGAGAGAAAAGGCAAAGCCCACGCGCTGAACAATGCTCTAAGGCACACGAGCGGTGAAGTAGTTGTTATAGCTGACGCGGATGCACTATGGCCTAGGGATGCTTTAAGCAAGGTTGTTAAGTGGTTATTGGATCCCTCGGTTGGAGCTGTCTCATGCTTGAAGAAACCCCTAGGATCAGACCCGGTGAACATTGAAGCGGGTTACAGACGGTACTACAACGTTCTGAGAGTTGCTGAGAGTAAAGCCTACTCTACACCGATATTCCACGGGGAGTTAGCAGCCTTCAGGAGGAATCTACTGGAGAAGATAGGGGGGTTTCCCACGGAGATAGGAGCAGATGACAGCTACACGGCTACTAGGATAGCTCTCATGGGTTTCAGAGTAATAGTACCCGGTGACATCTGGGTTGAGGAAATGGTTCCAAGGGAGAAGTACTTCTCGTGGAGAACTAGGAGAGCTCAGCACCTAGTACAGCACTTCGCGAAAACCCTCGAGAAAGTGAGGCATGCGCCCGGGGAATTCAAGTGGATTCTGCTCGCAGAGTTCTTTCTACACGTGGTAAACCCGTTTCTGCTACTAGCATCGGTAGCTGTGTTGATCGCAGGTGCCTTAACAGCTTCACTTCTAGCTACAGTTGTTCTAGCACTTGGAGTAGGATTGCTCATGGTGAAGCCCTACAGAACATGGATTCTACTGCAGTTCTCCCTGGTAGCCGCTGCTCTTAGAAACCTGAAATCCAGGGAGATAGTCTGGAGTAAGCTGGTTAAGTAGGATTATGAAACTACTCTACGTAGCTCCCCGTTACTACCCTAGTGTTGGAGGTGTAGAGTACGTTGTTAAATCGGTAGCTGAGAGGCTTGCACTGAGAGGACACGAGG
>JAWAPI010000009.1:0-25182 GCA_038894495.1 Desulfurococcaceae archaeon | reverse complement strand
CAATGAGATCTCTCGCCTCATTGATATATAAGTACGCTTCACCAATCTCACCCTTGTTGCTTGATTCAATTGCCTTGTTTAACATGTCGATGATAGGTTTTACATCAACTCCCTTACTATGCAAGTACTCTATCTCATTCATCAATGATTCGATCTCATGTGTAATTTCTCCCTTTACTATACTAAGAGAACAACTTAGAAACACTATTGACACTATAATCATAGTTATCATAGTGATAGATAGCTTCAATATATCACCTTGATTTATCTATCCGAGGTTTATTTCATATCTTACAATATTAAGACTTGTATTATATTTTGCTATAATGCTATATAGAATATCGGATTTTTATCTTGAAGAATTATAGTAATTAAATCGATCAGTGATCTAGCTACTAGTTAAAATGGGTATTACTCCTTTACAACGATATATGCTACTAGGATTATGAATATAATTAGTGCTAAAGAAACATACATATGTGGCGGGCTTGATCTCGTCTCCATCGTCAATTTTAAATATACTAACGGGTTAGATACGTGCTCGGATTGATCTATTATCAATTCTCTGGTCTCGAGCAATCTATCAATACAACGAGTATTATATGTAAGCACGTTGTTTTCCAAGAAAAATTCGGTGAACAAAACTACGTATTTCCCTTCACCAATAGATATCTCTAATCCAAGTATTTGAGGACCTATGGGTTCTCCTAGGTCATATAAATTGTTTTCATTTAAATCAAGATATGAGAGGTAGCTGCTCCATGCGATGACGTAATCGGCCTCTACACCTCTTATGGTATATGGGTTTTTGAACACTGTATCGATATTATATACGTTTCCTGAGACCAAGAACTCACTCTCTAGCGCTGGTAAACCTGTTCTTACGTATCCTATAAAACTGGTATTTATACCTAGAGCTCTAAGAAAGTTTATTATGTATTCTGGTTTTCCATAGACTATTACTAAGCCACCTTTCTCCACGTAATTATTCAACGTACCAATATCTTTTAATGGGGTTGTACGAGGAGCTACTAGAAGAGTTCTTTCTCCTTTATAATTAGCTAATTCAGCCTGTTCATACAAAACCCGCCCTCTATATCTATCATACAATTCACTTAATCCATTATCACTATTGTTAACTACACTATAAGGTGTTTCTATAGATATACCTATTATAATCAATATCCCAGCAAGCAATGCAAGTAATGATGATACCGTGAGAATAAGGATTAATCTACTCCTCGCCTGCGGCATCAAGAGCACCATGGTATAAAGTCTCTGCTTCTTTGATACTTGGTTTTTTACTTGAATAGAGATCCTGCTCTGTGATCAATAGTAGCCTCCATAAAATTAAAGATAAAGCATTTGAGATTGTTTTCGATATATGTATATAGTGCTCTCTTAGAGTCTCTGATATCTCTGGCTGCTTAATTCTTAGCTTCTTTAACAATCCATAATATAAGAGTGCAATTTGCGAGCCCAGTCCCATCTTGTATGGTTTGAGAATAGGGTTAATAACTTCCCTCTCCACTTTCTCGAATACTTGTCTCATCATTTTACGGGAACTCATAATCAAGAACATGAAGCTTCGCTCATGTGTGCTCACCAATGGTAGTAATAATGAGGATAGAACAACAAGTGTAAGTATAATCGGTATATTTAATACCAATACACGGTTATCTATAACTAGTTCATCGTATGTGGTATTGATAGGAGTTATCTTGATCTTATAGTTAACTACTTGGACAGGAAAAATCCCTGTATATAAATTTACATTTACACTTCCTCTACTAGGTAATTCTAAGTACCTACTACCCCATGGACTCTCTACGAATACATATGCATTTACATAGTCTTCGCTATTCACTACAAGCGTGAGAAAGCCATTCCAGGAAATGTACTCTGAAACAGCTGATACTCTAATTCTTGGATACTTTGGCTCTATAATAAATGATCTGGAGATACAGTATCTAGTTGTCTCCATAGTTGGCTCTACACATATGGTTAGATCATTGGATCCAATTTTGTAATTGTATAGAGTGTAGTCTATGTGAACACCTATGGATCCAGGAGTGATCTGAAGTCTATTTATCTCCTGTCCGTTCAAGAATATTGTTGCATTGTAAAAATCACTAGATATAATCGATATTTCTAACAAATCCCCACGTTTAGTAATAAAAGGTGTTTCAAGAACTATACTTGGAAGTCTGTATTGAACCCTAGTAATGCCAATTAACATATATGTGCCGTTTACTAACTTAGCATATAAAGCTATGGGTAAAGGATCCCTATGATACGATCCTATACCAAGTTCATCTAGTAACCTAGCAGATGGTATATGTATTTTGAAAAGAACATGGGTCTCATTATACTCTAAAGGTGAATACTCACCTATTTTAATATGACTTGGCCATGAGTAAATCTCTACTTTATCTATTAACAGGTAATTAGGTATGATCAGTTTAATTTCGTCTCTAGGCGTATAGTATTCGTCTAGTAATATTATTTCATGCCCTGACCCGGAGTAAAACAACGTAATTCGCTGTAAGTCCTCCTCTAGTTTCTTAGTATTTAAATCGATGGATACTCGCAACGTGATTGCTGCTTCCCGATTGATACTGCAAGACTCAAGTCTCCTTGCATAGTCGCTTATATATCGTGTATTTAGCTGTATTTCGCGAACCTTACTTATAATTATAGCTGAATTGTATTCATTATTGGAGATTAACTCATAGTATCTTAATATAGCTTCATAGGAATACATGTGATACTCTCTTAGTTCAAATGGTATTCCTCCTGTCTCTAATAATGATCTTGCATAGATCTCACCAAGCGGATCTCTGACGATAGCATAGCTAATTGTCTTATCCAGTACAGCGAGTAAAAATAGACAATCCACGCCTCGGCTTGCATTGCTAGATGAGAAAACAGAAGCTGAAATGGTTATGAAAACAATAAATAGTGCTATTCCCATGTATTTCTTCGTCATCTTTGAATTATCGCCTCGTATGCTCTTAATATGGCGATTCCAATAAAAAGTATGATAAGGAACGCATTTAGAGCGTTGATCGCTCTCTCACTCCTATTTACTGGCCTTATAACGGTAAACGATACAAAGTATACTAGGATATTGGTAGCTATATATGCATCTATTCTATTTTCGCCAAGAAGAAACATTGAAAGATTCAATGCCGAAACCATGCTTATGTATACTAATATAAATAAATTTATTTTTCTAAGCACCTTTCTCTACCTTTAAGACAATCTTAAAGCTATCCTGTGATGGGTCTCTTTCTAGTAATCGAAGCCTACTAGTATCCAAGAGCCTAGCTATTGCTATAGATGCGATTATTGTCAAGGGATCTACTGGATATTTACTATAGATAGAGAGGGTTTTCGATAATCCTAGTATATGAATAGCTACTATATCACCTCTAAACTCGACTTTGAGAGCCTTAGATAATCCTAATCTATCTACTAGAACGTCTTCTAGTGATGTCTCAAGTAACTCCTCTGTGGTAACTTCTAGTTTCACAACGTCGTCAAGTATATTGACTGGGATTGCAAAGTAAGGAAATCCCATGTGCATCCCTATCCCAGGGTTTGGATTAAGAGGACATTCATTTTTCGTAAAAACCATTAGTAATGAATTACTCATTTTCTCAACGCATAACTTGTGATCCAAGAGGTCTAAGTCCTCCAGGATCACAGTCACCCCGTTTACCAGCGTCGATGTGTAATCTAAAAGAGCTTCAAGCGTTGTCTCAACGGGTGTTAAGGCAAGTACAAGAAACACTCCTCCAACAAGGCCTGATGATGCACCTATTCCAACGAGTCCATTATCCCCTGTGAGTAATCCATATGTAGCTATTAACATCGAGACAATTACTATATTCACTCCTAGGATTAAGAATCTAGTGTTCAAATAAATCTCACCGCGAATAGCTTGGTTAATAAATCAATGCTAAGCATTAATCCCACGCGTTTTTTGCTTTTAAGCTTATTGTTAAATACAGCTATATTTCTAACTACATGGATTAGTAGAAATACCAATAGAGTAGTAGACTGAGTCCTTATGATGGGTGAGTTATAGTAGAAAACAGCAAGTAGTAACGCATATACGTATTGCCGAGCACTAGCCTTGGTGAGAAAAATCACCGATGATGAGATCATATCTATAATCGTTAGTAATAGGTATCTTAATGGCTGATATATTCCTAAATATATCCCAATAATCACCGAGACTAGCATAATTAGAGGCAGAGATGGAATGAGTATATCTTGTAGTGTGCTAGTATATCTATAATTCGAAATAGCAATGAGAATTAGAAAAACTAGTAATGAGTCTATTATGAATTCAAAAGACGAGAATAACAATATTATAACATGATATACTAGTAGTGTTATAAGATACAAATTAATAATGTTATAGAGTGCAATATAGCGTCTCAATACAAAAAACATATTTAGTAGCAAAAATATTACTAATAAACAGTAATACGAGTTTATAATTCCTAGTTTACATATTTGGAAAAATATAATAGCAACTATTATTAGCGATGACTCAATATATCTCGTGACTTTTCTAATTTGCAAAAGATGATCATATATTTTACTTAGGAACAGGTACATTTTTCAATGCCTCGTTTACAATGGAGACTAATTGTACACCTTCAAGTTCATATTCTTCTTTTAATTTCACTCTATGAGGGACAGCGTGAATAAATAACTGTTTAACATCATCGGGTATTACATAGCTACGTTTATCAAGTAGTGCAATTATTCTCGAGAGTTTCATGAGATCTACTGTTACACGGTGAGAGGGGCCATATGCTATTGATGGATGTGTTCTTACATAGGTTACTAATCGAACCATGTAATCAGCTAAGATAGAGTTAACTTCAACGAGGTAAGGCACTGATTTCGCGATAATATCTACATCTTCAAGTGTAATCACCTGTTCAACTGGAATATTTAATATCACATCAGCCTTACTTACTATCTCGATCTCTTCCTCTGGCGGGTTGTAATAGCTTGGCATAACTAGTGCAAATCTATCTGCAAGCGTCTCCATAATTTTATAAGAGCCTGTAGCGTAGGGCTCCGGAACCTGCGTGGCTATAACCATGAATGGTCTTGGCAATACATATGTTATACCATCTATCGATACCTGATATTCTTGCATAGCCTCTAGTAAAGCAGCTTGAGATCTTGTTGGCGTTCTATTCAACTCATCAAAAAGCAATATGTTTGAAAAAACCGGGCCTTTAACAAAAAATCTCTCTCCGCTTGGTCTATAGATGTGAAACCCTAGTATATCACTTGGTAATACATCTGGGTGTCCTTGTATTCTTCTATATTCACCTCCAATAGCTTTCGATAATGCCTTAGCAAGTAAGGTTTTACCAGTACCGGGATATCCTTCAATAAGCAAGTGACCACCAACCATGAGAGTGGCCACTGCTAATTTAACAACGTCTCTTTTTCCAACGTATACTTTTGAAACAGCATTTATTACGTCGGTAATCTTCTCGTATACATAGTCGAGGTCTACTTTACTTAAGCTCATCTCCAGCCCCTTGCGAATCTACTTATGTAACTGGATACGTATATTGCTGATACATATATAACTAAAACTATAAATAATACAACTCCTAAAACACCTAGGAGATATAGGTTGTCATCTTGTTGAGCCTCGATCATAGACTCATAGTTAAGAGTAGAAAATAAGGCCGAGGACACGTATAAGAAATCTGCTAGCTTGCTATGTGGTCTTATTAGTGAAATTCTTGCATAGACTACATGTTCATCTACGGGTGTCTTAATAATCACTGGAGTTAATAGATATGCTAGTAAGTATTCAACCCCATCTTTTTCCATTAACATGTAACCTATTCTAATGGTGCCATTACTCTCACTCCACGTATTTAATACCCTATAGCCTTGTAGACTAACACATAATTGTAGAGTGTGAAGCCGAGCTGGTATATCAACGACTTCGAGAAACCCTATATACATAGTGTCATTAACCATTACTGCTACTCTATATGTTGATAAAGAGCCGATAGCTCTTGTTAAAAACGGATCATATATTAAATTAGCTATTCTAGCGCTTCCAGTAAATACATATTTAGAAGGATTACTTGTGAACTCCTCGAACGAATCTACTCGAACAACTATACCAGCAATAGATTGATTACTTAAACTTGAATATGCTACCACTATTGTTGCGACTTGAATAGCAATTGATATTAATACAACAACAGCTAAGACACCGGTGATATATTCCCAGTTAATATAGGGTACTCTAGTATCTTTCAATAAGGGTCTAGGTATAATATACCTTATCTTAGCGTATTTATTGATTAAAGCATACGAGATCAATACTGATAAGGTCGCATATATAATCGAGGGTGAATAGTGAAATATACTCATAGCGAGATCTATATTGTAATGCTTAGCTACTAATATAATTAAAACTACTCTCAACAAGTTACCCACTATGCCCGTGAGAAGCCCTGCTACAAGTGCAGAGATCGAGACAGCTATTTTTCTCAGTGGTTTTTCATGGCTTACAGATGCATAGTATGCAAGTAGAGGAAAAACCACGATAATAGAGCTAATTGTCAATATTCCACTACACGCTGCTTCCACACTGAATGTGTAAATGCTTCCATTGATCTCTACTTCGATAAATGCGAATGCCCCTGACTCGACGAATCGTGTTTGTGTAAACACAGCTGCTAGCTTACCTATAAACCTCGAGAGAACAGGAGTTAGAAAATCCAGGACACTAGCTGGCACAGGTATCATCAATAAGGGTATCAACATCGGAATAGTATCCGCCATCGTTAACGGCTTAAAAATCAATATTAGGAGAGCAATTAATACTAGTGAGAAACTTGTTCCCATCAAGAACACTGTGTACTCGAGAAACACTGCAGACGAGCGATACAGAATAAGAGATAGCACGAATAACAAAATTGAGACAATAATCCTACTTACTTGGATCTCATATGTGAAGCCCATATATCTAAGTGAGAGATACAATACTAAGATGATGGTAAGGAAGGATACTATTAAGTAGCTATAGTCTTCTGTGAAGATAAGTCTAAGAATGCTCTCTATGTATTCTTTATAGGTAGTCTGAATAAAGACAGCGAGAATAGATAAAATAACCAAGTAACCTATCACTAGCTTGAATCTGTATTCCCAAAGATATTGACTCAAGTATAAGCACCAATTAAGATACCTTGATATTACTGTATTGTAGCATTAACACACTGCTTAAAATAACTTGTTAGTTAACATCAATTAATTGCCTTGTATCACTCATCATTGTATCGTTTATCATCGTAGTATTAAATCGGCCATAGAGCTTGTCTCATACAGAAATAAGCAATAAGTATGCAGATAGATTTTAATATTGATTTATAAAGTTACAGAATTCCCTTGAGAACCCTATGTATCCAATTTTTCTCGCTGTTTTTACTATGCCTATTTCCTGATTATCCAAGGTAAACACTATTGATAATATATCCTTTTCCCCATTCATGAATTTAAAACAAACTCTATGATGACCATCTATTACATAGTTTTCTTTATTTAAATTATAAATTAGTATTGGACAATCTATCATCGGATACATGCCTCTAGGACCTGTTAATAATTGCTCTGTTGGCCTTAATTTATTAATTGGGATCTTACTAAACCATATTTTCGCGATTGTTTTATGTTGTTTCTCGAGAAACCTAATTATGTTCACCATATGTTTCCAGCACTGTATTTTATCATCTATGTCCGGGGGATTAAACACATCTACTTCAAGAATACTTCTAGCTATTCTCGGCTTGTACCGTGGTATAAAAAGCGCGTATCCATTAATCTTTCTACCAAGCCATGCAGATATTAGTGTTCTATGGTGGCCATCTACTAAATAACGCAAGCCTTTTTCATTTATAATAACAATTACGGGAGCGTTATAACCCTCTAATAGCATTGATTTAAAGACTACTCCTAACTTATCTGATTCAAGGTGGTGCTGGGTAAAAAATAAACTAGATGGTTCAAATGCTCTCTCACCTAGAAATATCACGTAGTCGTATATTTCTTTATAGAAATCTATTAGTAACTCCAGCTTTCGATCAACATCTCTTCTAGATACAAGTCTAAGTCTCTCTGTGTTATTCATGACCTCTCTATGAATCAATATTGATATGAAAATTTATTATTTTTCAGGTTTAATTATTTGCTTTAAAATAACTACCTTTGAATACATGATACAATTATAATTCACCTTGGACACGGGAGGCTGGTAGTAATTGGGTAAGACTAGTGATATCGGTGTTAATAGTAGTTTAAAAGGTTTATTCGAAGAAACCGCAGTTGGAGCCTTGGTATTATTTGGAGGTAATACAATAGCTACAATGCTATCAGCTATCTGTGGTATTTTAGTAGCAAGGTTTCTTGGCCCAGAACTATATGGATCCTACTCCCTTGCATTCACAGTTGTAGGTTTTTTATCTATTTTAACAGGACTTGGCATAAATCTAGCCTTAACTAGATACATAGCCTACTATAGTGCACAAGGCGATTTCCCACGAGTGATCTATTTAATTAAGACTGGGTTATCATTTATATTTCTAGAGTCTATTGCAGTATTATTTGTAAGCCTCGTGTTTCTAAAGGATATCACGGTTTTTCTTGTCAATAGAGAGGTTCTTGTTGAACCAACTAAAGTGTTATTACCCATGCTTGTATCCCAGGCAGTATTTTTCGGGGCAACGAGTATATTGATAGGTTTCAATGATGCTAAACGAGCTGCTTTATCAAGTATAGTGCTTCAGTTACTTAGATTATTACTTGCACCATTACTTGTAGTTCTAGGCTATGGATTATTTGGTTCTCTTCTCGGTAATACTATTGCATACCTTGTAGGTGGACTTGTATCTTTATTTTACGTGTATCTTTACTATAGAAAGCTAGTTTCATCAAGCGGATATAATTATATTCCATGGAATAAACTTCTCCTCGAGATGTTTCACTTCGGGCTACCTCTATACTCCTCTAGTATAGTGAGCATAGTAGTTGATGTCTATCGCAATAGCCTACTTTCTCGCCTAGTAGATAACTTCGTTATTGGTAATTTCAACGTTGCTTTGCGCTTTATAGTTGTGATCACATTATTCATGGCTCCTATATCTACAATGCTATTCCCAGCATTCTCTAAGCTAAGCAATAATATACAAGAATTAAAGAAGTTATTCACTCTCTCTATTAAGTACACTGCTATTTTAATTATTCCAATCACATTATTTACAATCATAATGTCGAGAGAGATCATATATATATTCTTTGGAAGAAGATATACCCTTGCACCAGGATACTATTCCATCGTCGCGCTGAATTATCTATACATAGGCCTGGGGTATACTATTCTTAACAATCTATTTAGTGGTATTGGAAAACCACGTGTCAATCTATATATGTCTATTATCTATGCAATAGTATTCATAGGATCTACATTTCTACTTTACATTATTGGTTCACTTAGCGTGAGTACAATACTATACCTCTTGCTATTAGCAACGGGGATTTCAACAGCTTATGGTTTTATAATATTACGAAGAGATTATAGAGTACATATTGATACTAGGTCTATTCTTGGTATTTATTCATCATCACTACTAGCTCTCATACCTGTATATGTTCTAAGTTCACTAATACTCGGAGATGGCTTATTGTTGAATATTTTAAAGATAGTAGTAGGTGGAAGTATATACCTAGCTATCTACGTAACACTATTACCTATTCTAGGTGGATTAGGTTTGAACGACATAGGAACCTTCTCTGAGCTATTCTCCAGGATCAAACCATTAAAGATATTAATAGATCTACTACTAGGCTATCAAGTAAGATTAATAAAAATAATACATAGAGAATTTAACTAAACCCCAAGTATTGTTTTAATCAATGCCATTCTCATGTAGAGCCCGTTTTTAGCTTGCTCGAAGAACATCGCCTGTGGTAACTTATCAACATCTGGTGTAAGCTCCCACACTCTTGGAAGCGGGTGTAGTAGTATCGGTATTCTTCTGAGTTTAGATAGGTATTCATATGTAATCACATAAGAGTTTTTCAATCTCTCGTAATCTTCTGGTCTCATTCTCTCTTTCTGGAGTCTTGTGATATATAGAACATCTAGTTTCTCTATGATCTCTTCTGGTCTCTCGTAGAACTTATAGGTGATTCTCCGCTGATCAAGTGTTTTGAGAACCTCATCACGTGGCTTAAGCTCTATTGGTGATATATAGTTTATTTCAATATCTCGGAAGTTCGATAAAGCATATGAAAGACTAGAGATTGTTCTACCATACTTTAGATCTCCAAGCATACCTATACGTATACCATCAATTCTCCCAAAAACTCTCCATATGGTATACACATCTAGCAATGCCTGAGTAGGGTGTTCATTATATCCATCACCAGCGTTTATAACAGGTGATCTACATATATCAGCTGCCTTAGCTGCAAATCCAGGCTCCCAATGTCTCACAACTATTATATCTGGCTCATAGTTATCCACTGTTCTAAGCGTGTCTTCTGGTGATTCTCCCTTGGCCATGCTTGTGGCTTCCTCGGAGCCCATGTCCACCACTGATCCACCTAGCTTCACCATGGCGAATTGAAAACTTAAACGAGTTCTAGTGCTTGGTTCAAAGAATGCGGTGAACATTAGTTTTCCCTTAGCAAGATCTAACTTACCACGATGTTCATGCATCTCTCTCATAGACTCCGCGATATTTATTAATGATTCGATATCACTCCTGGTGAACTGAAGAGCTGATACAACATCCATTCCTATGCGCATATTTAGACCCCATTGAACAATAAATAAAATCCTTAACTAAATAAAGAACATATATGTTAATCAACGATAACTTAGCAAAGCCTTCTCACTCTCTTACCCCGTGGTGATGGCAATACCTCGATCTTTGCATTGTTAAATTTTAGCCTCAGCTCATTGCCTTCAAATAATCTATCGAGGAAAATAGCTAGAGATGATATCTCTGAGTGTGGTTGATGCCCCACCGCGACGTTATAATTAGCTATATCATAGAAAAACCTAGGTACTTTCTTAGCTCCCACAACTACTAGAATATCTCTGCTATCTCTCTTAATCTCTTCTACTACATCATCTATGTGGAGACCATACATTGTTAGATGAACAACTAGACCTCCATTTCTCTTCCAGCTTATACAATACTCTTCTGAGTTGACTCCCTGCTCGAAATACATATGTCCTCCCCAGAGATCAGTGACTTTTAATAAAGACCTGTGTATGGATTCATCAACTACATCGCCTAGTATAAACCCACTAGCACCAAATGCTCTCGCAACTAGTGCAACATGGGTAGTAATTCTCTTGTCGCGTCCAGGTCTATGTCCATATCTCAAGACATATACTTTTCTATTGGTTTTAATCATAACACTACTCCCACGACATAACAAATTACCTACAATATTAAAGAATAGATTAGCCAGGTGGGATAATAATTACATTTGATTTAAGATTCCAACGTGAGTCACGTTGAAATCAAAATAATGTTATAATCTACCATGTTTCCGAGCGTGATCTACGAGTATTCGAGGAAGCGGGCCATATTTAGATTCATCATACTTAGGCAATTTAATGATAAGATCTCTTAAAAGCCTTAATCCTAGCTCTTGTAAGGTGTCCACGTTATATAGTTCACGTGCTATTCTTCCAGCTGCTTCATAGCTATTAAGGCCTTGCTTTGTGTAATCCATGAATTGTTTCCTGTATTCAAGTCTTATATGTTTAATTGCTAGTTTCTCGGGGGATCTAACCCTCGCGAGATGGATACCGAGAACGCTGTCTAAGTATATAGGCTTATACAAGGTTAAGGGAGGAATTAGTGCATCCATGAATTTGCCTCCACCATAGTCGAGATATTTATAGCTTAACCGGCTTGAATAAGTGATCATCCAATGCTCAACATGATATGGGTTCTCACCGCAGACATGGTATATATCTCCACAGAGTAGTAAATATTTCCAGTAAATAACATAGTGTCTACGTGGATTTAGAGTTTCAATGAGATCTCTTATTGTATATACTCCTCTTTCATAAAAAACCATATCTGCATCTATTTGCATCAACCATTTATAGGAAGAGTTCCTTAAAGCAGTGTTCCTAGCTTTTACAATATCACCTGCGGGCATTTTAATTAGTTTTATATTTAAGCCGTGCTCAATGGCCAGCTGTGTTACTATCTCAGGTGTTTTATCATCCGAGGAGTCAACCACTACGTATTCATCTACAAGGTCCTTGATCGACATTATTGAGGGCTCAACCCAGTCTTCTTCGTTATAAGTACACATTAGTGCAGAAATACCATTCAATCTACTCGTTGAGTCAGCATATTCGTAGAACCCAATATGATATCTAAGCCCTGACAAAATACTCCTAGCTAGGAACAACCCTCTTCTACCGATCACTTTTCTAATAACCACTGGTAGAGATGTCATAAACTACTCCAGGGTATAGTAATTTAATTAAGAGAAGTAAAAATAAGCACTAAAATATTGTTTAATAATATGTTCCAATAGTCATAGCTATCTGCTTTATTTAAATTAGTTTAGACTTAATCTATTAAATGTGCTAGCTAGTAACTAAGCTATTGCATAGCTTGGTGTAATCTATTGAAAGCATATCTACTTCACTTATTTAATGTCGCAGGTGGAGGCGAGAAGGTTAGCTTAGAAATTGCTTACGCGCTTAGAAGTAGAGGATTCAAAGTAATATATGTAACAAACTCCGCTAAGTCTATGAGAAAAACAGCCGAGTTGCTTGGATTGCCAGGGGATTACGAAGTATTAGAGGTTTATAGTATCTTAGAGAGGTTTCTTGGATACACTGGTAGATTTATTAGGCTAAGAAGACTTCTATTACTTGAAAGAGGTCTAAAGAAATTATATTCGATCCGAAACACTGATAGGGCTATAACGATAGATACAAGTACTAATCACTTGTTTAATGTAGATGTCTCCTATATACACTATCCTATTACACTATCAACGTATGGTGCACCAGGTGGTGGTAAACTTCTCTATGTTCTCTATGACTACTTTGTTAAATACAAGGCTGGTAAAACAAAAAGCGTTCCAAGACTTGTTTTAACTAATAGCTCGTGGACCGCTCAATTACTGAAAAAAGCCCTTAATGTAGATGCCATTGTCTTACATCCGCCAGTCGACGTAGATTACTTCACATATGATGGAAGAATGAAAGAAAAAGTCATTGTAACAATCTCGCGTTTAACACCAGAGAAAAATCTACACCTAATACCTAGAATTGCTTCAAAGTTACAAGACTACACTTGGTACTTGATCGGGTCCCTAGGCACTACTGGGCTAGAGTTTAACATAAGTAAACAGGTGCTGAAAAAAATAGAGAGTGAAATTAGAAGGTATAATCTAAGAAATCTCTATCTACTAACAAATGTTTCCCGCAGAGAGCTCAGAGACATACTACTTAGTGCCTCATTTTATGTTCACCCGTTTTTCCCAGAGCATTTTGGTATATCAGTTGTAGAGGCTATCTCAGCTGGATGTATACCAATAGTTTATAGAGATGGTGGTGCATGGACGGATATAGTCTCACAGCTAGACCTGGAGCTTAGCTATGAATCATTGGAAGAGGTGCCAAGTATTATTAGAAAGCTAGAAAGTAAGCATGAAAAGCAGATAAAACTAATAAATAGTGGGATTACATACGTCAAGAAGTTTAAAGCAGAGTATTTTAGAGAGAGATTTATTGAAACACTAAGGGGGCATGGATTAATTACTTAAGCTATTTAAAACATAACGATGCAACAAGCTTATTCTCAATTAATTATTTTTAGATCTATTGTTGTCATCTATTTTTATAAAATCACCAAGTGTTGCATAGTCTACTTTACTAGAGGTTCTACTTGTTTTCTCTACCTCATCTACTACTGGCTCTAGTAACTTAATACCAAGAGTTTTCTCTAGTTTCCTAGCTATTGGTATACTTGGTCTTAGCTTACCTGTTTCTATTCTCTTAATGGTATTCACGCCCTCTCCAATCTTCATTGCCAATACTTCTTGACTCCATCCTAGTTTCTCACGTGCTGTCCTCACGCGAGATGCATAGTCTTCTACTACCTCGTATTCCTCGATTCTAGTTCTAGCTGGTTTTTCCACTTGTATTCTCTCCCTTATCTTGATCTCTCTACGTGGTTGTGGTTCTTTAACAATGGATTGCTTTGAGAGACGCTGGTAACATGAAGAGCAAAGTATGAGTAGTGAACCCTCTACAATCGCTTTCTTAGCTTCTTTTGCATCGAGTTCTCGTCCACACATTTCGCAGTAATATGACACTTTTGCAACCCCTCTAAGCTCTTAAAACATAAACCAGAGGCTATTATATGTTGGGTATTTCCATGGATAGTGCTCCAAAGAACGCGGATCTAATAGACGATAAAACTTTAGAAGCACTTATCGAAAACGACGAAGACTATATTAGATATCTCGAGAGCAGGGTTAAACACCTCGAGGAAGAACGCAAAAGACTATCCTTAAAAATCCAGTATTACAGGTCTGAGATAGAGAAACTAATATCACCTCCATTAATCGAGGCTATTGTTGAATACATACTACCAGGTGATAAAGTTGTAGTTAAGAGTACCAATGGACCAAATTTAATAGTCCAAGTATCAAGCGAGGTGGATAAGTCAAAGATACGTCCAGGCTCGAGAGTGGCTTTGAATCAAAGAGGCTCTGTTATAGTAGATGTTCTCCCTGATTATCCTGATCCATACATTCAATTAATGGAAGTAGTGGAGAAACCTAATGTTAGATATAGTGATATTGGTGGATTAGATGAGCAAATAAGAGAAATAAGAGAAGTCATAGAATTGCCATTGAAGAATCCAGAGCTGTTTAAAGAGATTGGTATTGAGCCACCTAAAGGAATACTACTATATGGACCACCAGGATGTGGAAAAACACTACTAGCAAAAGCCGTTGCTAACGAGAGCGGAGCTGTTTTCATATCCCTAGTAGCTAGCGAGCTTGTCCAGAAATATATAGGAGAAGGAGCTAGATTAGTAAGAGAGCTCTTTACCTTAGCAAGGAAGAGAGCGCCTGCGATAATCTTCATCGACGAGTTAGATGCTATTGCTGCTAGGAGAATAGAGATAGGTACAAGTGGAGAAAGAGAAGTCCAGAGAACATTAATGCAGCTTCTAGCAGAAATAGATGGGTTTAAACCACTCGATAGAGTTAAAATCATAGGAGCAACTAATAGAATAGACATACTAGACCCAGCTATACTAAGACCAGGTAGACTAGATAGAATCATAGAAATACCATTACCTGATAGAAAAGGAAGAACAGAGATATTCAAAATACACACGAGAAGTCTAAAGATAATGGGTAAACTAGACTATGAATTACTCGCAGATATAACAAATGGATTTAGCGGCGCAGAGATCAAACTAGCTATTGTTGAAGCCGGATACACTGCACTTAGAGAAGGAAGAGCCTATGTCGCACAAGAGGATATAATAAAAGGCGTTGATAAAGTAAAAAGCAAGAAAAACCTTAGAGATCCATGGCAACAAGTATATGAGAGTCGTAAGCCTATATCAATATTCCAGTAGATAACCGGTGATTTATTAGATTGATAATTAGAAAACCAACAAATAGCGAGCTAGCAGAGCTCCGAGAAATAGCTGGGTTTCAATTTGATGTAAAAGGAGAGCTATTAATCCCTGATTCAATCTACGTTGCAATAAGTCCCAATACAAATAGAATAAGATACATACTATTAAATAACGAGAAGTACTTAACTCTAAGGTCCCGTGACTATAGATTCAACCTACATATACCAGCAGGAAGGATCTTATTACAGATTACCCCACCACCAAAACTTAGAGTTTACGTTAAAAAAGAATACATAGACTTCGTTGCAAGAGGGGGAACCCTATTTGCAAAGCATGTTTTAACAGCTGATCCAGATATAAGACCGGGCGATGAAGTACTAGTAGTAAATGAACAAGGAGAACTAGTAGCTGTTGGAAGATCAAGACTCTCTGGATGGGAGATCGTGCAGTATAATAGGGGGGAGGCTGTTAGAATAAGAGAGGGTGTTTTCAAGTGAAATATGTGCCGCTAATCTCCATCGATCAAACCACGATGAAAGACGCCTATCTAATAACGGGTTATCAAGGATTTGGACTTGTAGGCTACTTAACAACACTTCATATGGTTAGAGAACTCGAACTAGAGAAAATAGGATTTATCAAGACAAGATACATGCCTGATATTACAATGTATACTAGAAGACATGGTATTCAATACCCCTTTGAAATCTACTATGGTAAAGTAGGCTATAGCAAGTTAATTGTCATTGTAAATAATGGAACCCCTGTTCCAAGGGAGAGGACAGAGTATGCAGAGTACATTGCTCAACTAGCAAAGGAGATCAATACGAGAGAGGTTATACTAGTAGGTGGATTAAGCCATGAACTCAAAGAGCAACAAGAAGAGAAGTATAGATGGATACCTATAAACAACACTAGTATACGCCTAGATAATGCTAAAATTCTCGAAGAGAGACATGTTATAGGTCCATTAGCTCTAACAATGATGTTTACTCAAGCATATAAATTAAACGGAGTTGTGATATTACCATTCACTGAGCCATACAGACCTGATCCTAGGGCAAGTGCTGTAGCAGTTGAGGTGATAAGTAGGATACTTGGATTAGAGATCAGTATCGAGAAACTCATGGAGGAATCTAGAATCATAGAGGCAATTGAAGAGGAAAGAGCTAAGATTGAGCGAGCTCTCGTGGAGTCTGAGAAGAGATCTCGTCTAACTTATATATAGCTATTTTATCCACGTATCCAGGTAGAGTCTCTAGTATTTTATAATATAGTCCTCTATCGAACCACGCTGAGTCAATTATAATTATTTTCTCCACTCCTTGATCAATAAGCTTCTTTATAGATTTAGCAATTAATCTAGGCTTGATACCTACACTGAAAATTCTTGATTCATGCTGGTAGAATGGATAAGTAAAAGACAAATGAGGTATAAAAATACCAAGAAATGGATGTATAAATAAAATCTCTGCCTTGGTCCCCACAATGTTTATAACTTTTCTATACTCCTCCTGATTACTATATGGCTTTTTATAAGCTGGTATGAGCACTGTGATTTTACCATGTGCTTTTTTCAATGAATACCTCATTGCTCTCTCTTTATTTAATAGTAATTTCGGATTATAACATGACTCTTGATCGAATATTAATAGAGATCTACCACTTGGATTAGACCATGGAGTGGTTTTCTCTAATATCTTTACATATTTCTTAATTAAGTTAAACACCTCGAAAAGTGAGGGATGGGACCTTGCTTTGTACTCTAAGAGTTCCCATAATCTATTTTCTTTAATAGCTTGTTTAACACTATCAATCTCTCTCTTCAAGATAAACAAATTATGTGTTGCAAGTAATCTTACTCTTTCTTTTTCGGGTAACTCAAGTAAGTCTCTTGGATTAAACCTAGAACAAACTGGACAGGAACATGGAAAATACGTTAATTCACGTAGCTTTTTTGTTCCATGCTCAACCATGTATCTACCATCCCTAGCATACAATATGTAACTAGCTGAGTCAAATAGATCTCCACCAACAGCTACAATGAACGGGATTATCATTGGGTGACCTACACCGAATACATGTAATGGCTTACTCTGCGGAAGAATCATTCTAGCAAGTATAACTAATTCCACGAGTTTAGAATACTTATACTTCTCGAGAATCACTGTAGGGGAGCCGACAGCATATATATCATAAGGTAATTTGTATGCTTTTACAAGAGATCTAATGAATAAATCCTTGTATGGTGCGCCCTGAATTGGATATACCCATAGTTGTTCAGAATCCATAATTATAGGTAATGTCTCAATACCTCGTTTATATGTCTCCTCGACTGCTCTCTCGGCTTCCTCGAAGTTCATCTTAGATCCTGTTGGAATATCTAGTATAACTGCTATATCTGATTTAATTGATTTCTCGTATTCTATAATTGTCTTATTATCTATCTCGATATCTCCGTAAACTAAGATTTGATAACCTCCTGAATCAGTCATTATCGTTTTACTCCACGAGAGCTCATTGTGTATTGACTTCGGGATACCTTTGCACCTTTTGTAGAATAAATATGCATTGGTGATTATTCCATTAAAACCCATGTTGCTAATAGAGGATAGATCAGGGACTTGTTTAGCTGGGTCGACAACTGGGAATAAAAAAGGAGTTTCAATGTATCCATGTAGCGTTTTAAGCTTTCCTATCCTACCTCCTAGATCTCTTGTCTTTGTTTCAAACAATCTTGATTAACCCTGTAACTTTTTCCTACGTTGGTCAATGTATTTCTTGTAGAGACTATACAACGTCTCTGCCATTGGCCCAGAACCCATGACTCCATCTTCGCTTATTCTATACCTACCTAGCACCTCGACCGCTCTTATATCATGTAGTACCTTAATAGCATGCTCCTGTATTTTCATCTCTTTAATTATAAAATCTCGAAACTCCTCTGGGTCAAATAATGGCTCTTCTAACATAATTATCTCTGAGATCCTCTCACCTTTGATTATTACCTTAGCGTATTTCGAGCCAGAGTTGTCTACTGCTTCTTTTAACAATACATTTAGAGATGGGTGATCAAACCCTGTTAAAACACCCTCATATATTTTTCCATTATCGAGCACTAGCTTCACTCTTTTATCTAGAAAGGTGACTAGTTCCTGGACTAGTCTCCTCGATGCTTCCGATACAGCCATTACTGCTCACCTATTTTTAATACACCTATAGCTATATTTCTACAAGGTTTAATTAAGGTGTTAGAGTTGAGATATGAGTGTAAAGTACTTGATATAACACCTCTTAGAATACCAAGAGTCTATAGAGTTAAAGCAGCATGTATTGATGTAGAGATTGAAATAGAGCTACATGAGGATGTTATGGAGGCTCCTCGGGTAGGGAATGGTATCATTGTTGAATTAACAAGTGAAAAAGAGAAGTGCTTGCATCACTATTTTTGTGGACATGGCTATGTTGTATCAAATACCCAGCTAGGGGATACGCATAGAGTCATTATATCACTATATGGATTCTTAGTGGTGATTAGGAGCAGGGAGAGAATAGGACTAACCGAATTGGAACATGTATATCTAGGTATATCCTTCACTAAATAGCGTTTTGTTTTCAATAATAAAGCTATGTATAAGTTTCATTTAACTCTCCTAGATTTAACCTTAGCTAAAATACCGGTGATTAGATTGACTCAATATGAAAGTATGCTAAGACTTTATAGAGTTCTAGGGGAGGATGATTCGGTATTGAATAGCGAGCTTAAGAGATTAGGTGAGGTTATTAAAACTAGATCCCAGTTAAACAATGATCTAGAATACCTCTCCGTCTCGAAAATAAACTCAGGGGATATTGAAGGAGTCATAGTAATTAGAGGTGAACAAGACAAAGTATACAAGGAAGTACAGTTACTCACAACTTTGATTAAATCAAGCTTTAAGACAATCGATGTTGAGGATATAACAAGTAGTAGCCTGGAGAAAATTATAGGCATTAAAGTAAAGAATTTTTTCTAAGAAGAAAACCAACTGGATTTTTACTACCATTAGAGTTTAGGTATAGGGTAAAATACCCAGTACAACAGGTTCCCATGGAGGTTGAGAACGGCGAGCGATACATAGTAATTGGAAAGATACTAAATAGCTTACCGGAATATAAAGCCAAACTCTACGAGAGTAGTTTATTTAAACATATACTTATAACTGGCACAACGGGGTCTGGAAAATCTTATACGGCCTCAGTGATAGCTATTCAAGTAGCTAGTGAGCTTAACATCAATGTATTCATATTAGATTGGCATAGTGAATACTCAAATATATTAAGTGATCATGTTTACTTAGATCCATATTCTATACCTTTACAGATCTTCACTGATGATCAAAGCGATCTCTCCATTGTTTCAAGCATATTAGAGCTTACGCCATCACAAGAATATCTACTTGACAGGATCATCCGTAGAACACCTTTAGATAAGATTAAAACAGTAGAGGGTCTCCTAGACATCGTTGAAAGCTATCCCGAGGAGTCTAGCTGGCTACGTGAGACAAAGCTCTCACTCCATAGAAAGCTTAATCTACTTACAAGAGGTAAAGATAATGAACTATTTAGAATTCATGGATCTAGTGAGCTTGAAAGATTTCTACGGGACCAGTTAATTAAACCAGTGATTATTGACCTAGGTAGAATAAGTGATCTAAACACGAGGAGACTTTATGGTGCTTTCTTCGCGAGAAGACTAGTGAACATTGCTATAGATCATGAGAAGCCTCTTCTATTGATCCTCGAGGAGGCTCAGAACTATCTCTCTAAAGAACAGCCTGTTAAACCTATTTGCGACATGTTAAGAGAAGTTAGAAAGTTCAAAGTAGGTATTATTGTGGTATCACAGTCCACTAGTCAACTAGTGGAAGACGTCTCTGTAAATACAAACACGAAGATTATTCATGCATTAAAATCAAACCAGGATATAGAAGTAATTGAAAAAACACTATACATAGATCGAGAGATATTGTCAATAATACCATACATGGAGCCGGGAGAAGCTGTTTACTCAACTCCTTACTTGAAAAAACCTGTTTTGATAAAAATTAAAAATATATAGGTTAACTAGCTTACCCTACTCTTCTTCTTTCTTCTCTTCTTCTGGTCTCTTACCAGCTTCTTCCTTCTTCTCTAGTTTACTTGCTGCTATCATATCATCTATTCTTAATATAATGGTTGCTGCTTCTGTGGCGCCTTTTATAGCTGTTGCTATAACACTAACAGGCTCGATTACTCCAGTATCCATCATGTTGATTGTCTCTCCCGTGTTTAGATCAATCCCAATCCACTTCCCCTCTTCTTTCTCATGAGCTGCTCTCAGTTTCATAATCATCTCAACAGTATCTAACCCAGCGTTCTCAAGCATAGCTACTACTAATCCCTCAATTGATCTTGCAAAAGCCTCTATTGCTAACTGCTCTTTGCCACCTACTTTAATAGCGTATCTTCTCAAGTGCTTAGCAATCTCCATTTCAATAGCTCCACCGCCCGCAACGATCTTTCCATCTCTTAACACGTCTGCTACAGATGATAATGCATCTCTTAGACTTCTCTCAGCTTCATCTACTAGTCTCTCTAAACCACCTCTTATTACAATACTCACTGATCTTGGGTTCTTGCATCCCTCAATGAAGACCATTTTATCTTCTCCGATCTTTCTCTCTTCTACTAGTTCTGCGTATCCAAGATCCTCTGGTTTTAGATCCTCTATGTTGCTTACTATTCTTCCTCCAGTTGCTCTCTCGAGTTTCTCTAGATCGCTTCTCTTAACTCTCCTAACAGCTAGAATACCTTTCTTAGCTAAGAAATGCTGAGCAATCTCATCAATGCCTTTCTGGGTGATTACTACATTAACACCTACTTCCTCGAGCTTGTCAACAAATTTCTTGAGTATTTCCTCTTCTTGTTGTAGAAATGCTTTCATTTGAGATGGATCACTGATCCTTATCTCGGCGTCTATCTCTGGTTTCTCTATTTCTAGTGGTGCATCAAGTAAAGCTATTTTTGCATTTTCAACTCTTCTTGGCATACCTGGATGGACCACTTCCTTGTCTAGGACTATGCCATATATTAGTTTAGTATCCATTAATGAGCCTCCATATTTCTTAATTACCTGTACATTATCTATATCCACGTAGATCTTGTCTCCTCTAGGCTCTGCTACTTGTTTAATGGCTTTAACAGCTATCTCTGCGAAGAAGTCTCGAGCATCGTGAACTGCCTTGCTTGTTAGAGATGTCTTAGCTGCGTGTCTTAGTAGCTCTATATCTTCAATATTTACTGGTATTGCTATCTGGTCGAGCACTCTAAGAGCCTCCTCCATTGCTTTCCTATATCCAGATATTATCACTGTGGGGTGAATGTTCTTTCCTAATAAGTCCTCAGCTTGCTTTAATAACTCGCCAGCCATAATAACCGCTCTCTTTGTACCATCACCTACCTCTGCGTCTTGGCTCTTAGCCGTGTGAACAAGTATCTTAGCAGCTGGATGCTGTATCTCTGCTTTATCTAGTATCGTGGCGCCATCGTTGGTGATAGTGACATCACCAAGTGCATCTACAAGCATTTTATCCATTCCTTTGGGTCCATACGTTGTCTTAACCATCTCTGCTATTGCACGTGCTGCTAGTATATTAATTCTCAACGCATCTCTACCAGCTGTTCTCTGGGTTCCTTCCTTTAAAATCAACACAGGTATCCCAGTTGGTTCAGAAGCCATATTTAACACCCTCTAAATCAACCAATACGTGATGATAATAAACGCTTCTATATAAGTTTTTTTATGACAGTTATTTAAATGATCCCTAGATCATTCATGTGAAAGCTAGCGTTAAAAAGATTAATCCCTTTTAACAAAATAATCATAGCGATGGTAAATAGCTAACTACTGATCTAGTTGGTGATGAACTATTGAATAGTATTGAAGAGTCGAAAATTGCCGAAACCAGTGACACCTTGCAAGAAGAGTTGATTATTATCGCAAAAGAGGTAATTAGTAATTTATATGGTGAATCCGCTGAGAAAATATTTGATTACCTATTGAAAAACGAACACATCGCTGAAGAGAGAATTATAAATTCAATTGATGTGAGATCTAATGAAGCACGTAAAATACTCCAGAGATTATCAGACGAAGCCGTTGTTACACCTGGCAAAATAAGAGATGGACCAGATATATTACACATATGGCGTTTAAATAAACCTGCTTTAAAGACATTTGTGCTAAATAGGTTAAGGAAAACAAGGGAGAAACTAGAGTTTGTGCTACGACATGAAGTAGAGGGTAGAATATACGAGTGTAACACATGTCATCGTAGATTCTTAATCGAGGAAGCATATACCCATGGATTTCAATGTCCATTTGATAGAGATCTATTAATAGAAATAAATAACCCAACAACAATGAACATGATTGAGGACTACTTAAAGAAAATAAACTACTTGATTTCAAAGATAGAGCGGTTGTGAAGTATTGAAACCTAAATACAATGTAATTGACCTATTCTCGGGAGCTGGTGGATTCTCCCTTGGTTTTCATATAACTAATAGATATCGAAGCATACTAGCAGTAGACAATTTCAAATTCGCAGCTTTAACATACAAGGCAAACTTCCCACAGTCAACGATGATACTAAGCGATATAAAAGAACTTAGTAATCAAGACTTACTTAGCTTCGTGAAACCAGATGAGGTAGACATTATTATTGGTAGTCCTCCATGCGAACCTTTCACAGGTGCAAATCCGAGAAGAGAGAAAAACCCGTTAAATAGACTCTACATGGATCCCCAGGGTCAGCTAACATTACATTTCATCCGAGTAGTAGGTTTATATAGACCAAGAGTATTTATCATGGAAAATGTCCCTGCTATAATGGAGGATGGGTTAAAAGAAGCGTTGATCATGGAGTTTAAGCGTGTTGGTTATTCAAGGATATACTTCAATGTTCTACAAGCTGAGAAACACAATACACCTAGTCATAGAACCAGGGTGTTTATCTCAAATATACAAATAAAGCCTAGATCATCCTCGCGTGTTGTAACAGTATCCGAGGCTCTCAAGGGTCTGCCAGAGCCTGGATCACCTTACATAGCTAACCACGAACCACCTCCTGAGCTACCTTGGAGAAAGTTGAGGAAAATACCTAGACTTAGAGCAGGTAATGCAATGATCTATTATCAAGGCGTCTCTAGCTTACTCCCTAACCTAATTAAACTAGACCCATGGAGATCTGCTCCCACCGTTCTCGGCTCTTCTAGGTTTATACATCCATTTGAGCCTAGATTACTCACTGTTCGCGAGCAAGCTAGATTAATGGGGTTCCCAGACTCCTTTGTATTTATAGGGGGTAGGGATTCACAGTACAATATGGTTGGGGAGGCTGTTCCACCCCCTCTAGCTATGAGTATTGCACAGCTCGTTGCTAGTAGATTAGATGAGGGTGAATAATAATGTGTAGTATTTATATAGCTCTATACTCACCTAGTAGTGTTCAAAAACTACTTGATTTTATAAAGACAATATACATAGCGAGTAACTTAACCCCCGTTGTTATAAAGCCTTTCGGTGCTGCAGCTCAAATAGGGGTCCCGGAGGCTCATAGATTATCATATAAAATGAATAAGCCATTGATTATACTACCCGAGATCAAGGATTTAAAACAGATACTTGGATGCAGCGTGGTTTACTACATCTCTGAGGAGGGTGTTGAAATAGATCTCACCAAGATCTTCGAGGAAGCAACTAGTAGTAAGATAGCGATAGTCGTGAACTCAGGTGAGCAAGAACCTAGCAGAAAGGAACTAGAAGATACTGTGCCTGCATGGTTTAAGAGTATTCCACGAGGATTTCCACCTGTATCTCTAACCGGGGTAATTGTGTATGAATACTACAAGTCTACAAGAAGCAACTAGTGTAATAATAATCCTTACTATATCCTAGACATAGAGGTGAATAATTTGTTTAAGCTAAGGCATAGTCTCCCAACTCGCCTGGGAAAAGTCAAGGATAGATACGATGTAGTAGTTATAGGTGGAGGACCCGCTGGATTAACATCAGCACTATATCTAGCTAGGTATGGATTAGAAACCATTGTAGTAACCAAGATCATTGGAGGAGCTGTAGTAGAGGCTCCTATTATAGATGACTATCCTGGATTCATCGAGATAAGCGGCAATGACCTTGCCGAGAAGTTTACTAAGCATATTAAAAAATACAATGTAGATATACTAGTCGACGAGGTTGTAGATATATATAGAGATAGCATTGATAATAGTCTCTGGTGTATTAAACTCAGAGATAGTCAATTCAAGATATGCTCTTACGCAGTAATACTGGCGGTTGGAAGCGAGAAGAGAAAGCTAGGTGTGCCGGGGTATCGGAGGTTACAGGGGCGCTGGGTATCATACTGTGCCTGATGGGATGGGCCAG
>JAWAPI010000008.1:0-25513 GCA_038894495.1 Desulfurococcaceae archaeon | reverse complement strand
TATTTCAAGGGCATCTGTGATTTTGTTTCTTGATGAGAGATCAACTTGTATATCTCTAAGTACGTTAATAACGTTCTTCAATCTCCGGTATAGTTGCTCTCGGACTATTTTATCAGTTTCTCTTATAAGCTCTTTTTCCTTGTATCCACGGTATCCAGGAAAGATCATAAGTAACTTCTCGTATAGTTTCAACTCGGGTTTAGTTTCGGCCATGGTTCAACTCCGTCTTTTCAAGTCTCAGCATTAAATATTGATGTAAATATTAATAAAGGTACATGCAACAACGGGTTTCCCGGGCTGGCTCTCTCTGCCCTGAAGGAGGGGCTTTTGACTACCCCTGTGAGCCTACTCATCGATGTTATAACTATAAGAGGATGATTAGGACTAATTGTACATCGAGCCCCATAGTCTCGTGGATATTTCACAGAGGAAAGAAAATAAGGCTATTACATGAAAGCAGGAATCCGATTTAAAAAGAGCCCCGTTTACAGAGAAAGTGGGGAAGATCAGGGTATCCATGGAGATAAGCATGAGAAAAGACTAGAATCAGAAAATAAACACACTTAAACAAGACATTACAGGCCCCGATCCTAATAAATGATCATCCCTAAAACACCCTGGAAAATACATCATAGTGACTCATGGAAAAATTGATCAAACCCCATGATCACCATGAAAAACCACGCACTTGATCAGAAAAATTTAAAACCCATCCAACAAATTAAAAATTGAAAATAGCAAATAAAAGATCAAAAACAATACGATACAAAGAATTGAAAGTTTTTGTCATGGTTTGTTAGGAAAGATAGTGCAGGTTTTTGAGATTGTGTGGATTTTATGGTTTTATTTGGAGTTTCGTCTTGTGTGGGTAAAGGGTGTTTTATATCATACTATTAAGTCTTCTTGGAGAAATGTGTATTACTACTTAATTGAGTGCATTGTAGTGCTTACTATTGTTAACTTTAATACTCTAGAACATATTGATTAAATAATGGTGAAGTCTTTGAATGGGCTGACCTCGGTTGCAAAGCCACTATTGGAGATTATGATCATACTCTATTTACTCTCAGCTATCTTATTCCTATACAGAGTTATACGTGGACCAAGAGTATTCGATCGATTATTAGCTATTGATTCACTGAGCTATGATCTAGCAGTATTCATGGCTATGATATCACTATACACAAGTAGACATATCCTCGCAGTATGCATGATCCCAATAGCACTGTGGGCATACACACTAGACATCTACATCTCGTGGTACGCTACGAGGGGGATAAAAAATGATTAATACAAGCATCAACATACTCACAGAGATACTAAAAGCAATCGGTATAATCCTACTAGGATTAGGAGGAGTATTCGAAATAATAGGAGCAATAGGTATAGTAGGTGGAACGATAACCCCATTAATAGGAATATCAATAATTTCAATAGCAGAATACGGCCTCAACGGATTATACCTAGCAACAATGTGCATAATAACAGCAATGCTAATACTAATAACAGCTCCCACAGGCTCACATCTACTAGTAAGAGCATCATACATCTTAGATTACAAAATGAGAGGCCAAATAAATAGTGGAAAAAACGAGAAAACTGATCAAGGAAGATAAAAATGATATACATAGTTATAGTAGTTCTGGTAGCATCAATACTATCCACGATCTCAGCGTACCTAGTAATAGCTGAAAAAGAACACATAACGTCATGCATACTCCTCGCACTACTAGGAGTTCTCTACTCATTAATATACTACGCACTCATGGCACCAGACATTGTACTAGCATATATACCAATATCCTCTATCATCATACCATCACTATTCATAACAATCCTCACAAAGCAAAAGGAAGAAAAAAGTAGTTGAAAAATAAAAGGTAGATCACCATGAGTGAGAGAAGAAGAAATATCTGTATAGCATCATCACTAGGGGTTTTAACATTATCACTGAGCCTAGCATTATATATTGGGGGCTTATGGCTCCAACCTCTAGCTCACATAAGACAACTAGCAGTGACAATCTTGCACAACACATACAACCCATTAAATGAAACTCTGACAACATACTCACTAAACGCTGTCTCTGCAATAATATGGGATTATAGAGGGGTAGACACAATATACGAGACAACAGTGCTACTAGCATCTATCATGGCATCAGCATCAATAATGAATGCCTCAAAACAATCCTACAGGAGAGACAGAGAAGACATGGGCTTAGTAGCTAGGTTCTCCACAAGACTCACCATATTGATAACGACTTTGATAGCCATATCAACAGCTACACACGGGCACTTAACACCAGGAGGAGGATTCCAAGCCGGATCAATGCTAACAGCTATCATAGCCTTCCTCATCCCAATCTTCTCAACTAGTGTAATCTATAAACTTGGCTTTAAAAAGGAAATCCTACTTTACTCAAGGTACATCGTTCTCCTCCTAATAGTCTCCATCGCTCTAGCCCCCATAATACTAATCCCATTAATAGGTAAAACATACATTATGCAAAACCAAGTCAAGAAAGACTCTCAGTTCTCCATGCCAACATGGTTCATCGATACACCACTAGGAGGCTCTATCTTCTTCTACAATGTCCTTGAAGCAATTGCAATAGCTCTAGCATTATCATACGCACTACTCACATTATTCGAGTACGGGCAAGGTGGTAGTAATTGATATCAAGCCAGGAGCAACTACTATCATTAATGATGATCGTTGTGCTTGTGACAATTATATTCAACATTGGAATAGCGCTCTACGGTGTCTTCGCAAAGCACTCTTTAATAAAGAAGCTAATGGCCCTGGTAATATTCAGTGACTCTGTGAATATTCTCGCAGTAGCACTTGGATTCAGAGCACTAGTCCAAACTGCTCCATCACCACCAGTAATGACAGACATTCCCAGGTCTCTAGAAGACATAGAGGTATTTACATATATGAGCGTAGATCCACTTCCACAAGCATTTGTCATAACAGCGATTGTGATAGGGTTATCTATAATAGTGTTTATGTTAACCCTTATAATCAGATACTATGAGCACTACAAAACACTAGATTTAACCACAATCCTTGAGAAGGATGAGATACATGAAGAGGATATTATCTAACGGACTAGTATTACTATTATTAATGACTATCTACATCGCCTACACTGGGCGATTAAACACCATTACACTACTCAGTGGATTCACCATTTCACTAGTTATCACATTATTTCTCGGCAAGAGCAGGACGATGAAAACACTAGGAGTAAAACTATATCATATCATCGAATACCTATACTATTTCGTCGTAGCGATCATCAGAGAACACATTGAAGTAACTAAAATAATACTAAAGCCAGGCATCGTGATAAGACCAGGATTCATTGAAATACCTGTCAAGGTAGAATCAGAATCCTCGCTAGCATTAATAGCATTAACCATCACAAACACACCTGGCACGATAGCAGTCGATGTAGATAAGAATAGAAAAAAAATGATAGTTCACTGGATAGACGTAAAATCAGAAGATCCGGATAAAGCAGCAAGCATTATCCTGGGTAAACTAGAATCCATATTAAAGAATATATTCGGGTGAACACAGCGTGGATCTCCTCGATGTTGGCTTAATACCCTTCACGTGTCTACTCACAGCTTTAATAATACCATTAGTTCACATGCTTTTATCCTTGAAAAACATAGCCCCATACATAGCAATCTTCCATTCGATCACACTGTTGGTTTTAACAACGAGAGTTTTCAACTATGTCTCAATGCATGGACTCGCCTATTATAGGTTTAGTGGGTTCCCACCTCCGGTAGGAGTTATCTATATTGTTGATACGTATAGCGCCGCGCTCTCGTTGCTAGTCGCGTTTGTTTACTTTGTATGTGCTTTATACTCAACTTGGATGATCAATCATGAAAAGTCACATGTTTACTATTCACTCTTAGCCTTGCTAATCATGGGTGTATACGGGTGTATCTACACAGGTGATTTATTTAATCTATATGTCTCACTAGAACTCGTAGCCGTTGCAAGTTATGCATTAACAGCTTTCTACAGTGAGAGAAGGAGAGCTATTAGAGCAGCAATCATATATGGTATTTTCGGGACTATTATTACATCGATTTATCTACTAGCAGTTTTAGTGATCTACGGATCCTACGGTACACTAAACATGGTTGATATAATGTTGAAAGCCATGGAACCAAGCGCTATCACAGCTTACTCAGGAAGAGTATACGGGGATATTGTATTAACAACCAAGATTTCAATAGCGTTAATTACATGGGTGTTCCTGTTTAAATCAGGTATAATGCCAAATCACTTCTGGTTGCCTGAGGTGTATAAGTCTGCTCCTCTCCCAATAGTAGCTTTATTCTCAGCATCGGCAGATATCATTGGGATCTACGGCTTGACTAGGTTATATTATGGTATCTTCTCGGATGAGAGTGTTATAAGTGATTTTAGAGCATTCATGATGTCTATTGTATTCTACCTAGGCTTAGCCTCGGCAATACTGGCATCAGCTATAGTGATGAAGCAGAGAAGTGTGAGAGGACTAGTAGCCTACAGCTCTATAACCCAGTACAGTCTCGCATTACTTGGGGTATCCATTGGTATACCTGAAGGGGTAGCTGGTTCAACACTACACCTAGTCGCCAACGCGCTTGGAGATACACTCGTATTACTCAGTGCACCCCTCATACTATGTGCTTTAAAAACCACGAGAGCTAAGTTATTAAGAACCCTTTCACAAGTAGCTCTTATCGCTGGTCTATTAAATCTCTTTGGAGTAATCCCAGTATTCCCAGGATTCTGGAGCAAGGCGTTTCTCACTTTGGGTTTTATGAGAACAAACATGCCGCTGGGTGCAATAGCGGTGTTAGTAACCTCGGGTTTCTGTGCACTAGGGTACTTTGCATTAATAATAAGCATTGCTAGAAGAGAGGAGCCCGTGACATATAATTGTAGATTACTCAAAGATAGCAATACACCGTTTATTGTTCTAACAACTTGTCTATTTGCATTGATATCCCTGGGCTTTTCGCTTGCCTTAATCAGCGAGATCAGAGAGTTGTTCATTGAGTACGGTGCTAGCCTCTTCGAGCGATCTAGGTTCTTAGAGACATTACCATGAGAGATAATACATGGCTTGAATCCATGGTGTTTATTAACACTATTACAAATTGTTAATTAGTGGTATAGTAAAATGGAGTTTTTATGGAGAGCTCTGCCAGTAGTTATCATACTCGTTGGTCATACACCTAGACTACAGAGTTCTAGAGCAGGGTTATTATCTCGGGTTATCGGCTACATAGCTCTATCCCTGAACACAACACTATCAGATCCCTTTGTTGATATGTTACTTCTACTCGTCATCGGAACAGGGATTATCGCGACAGTATACACAACTCACTATTCCCGTATAAAGTATGGTGATTACACACTAGTGCTTGCAGTAGACTCCTTTGCTGTTTCAATGGCATTAGTGTTCACATCGAGGAGCCTTATAGAGATGATTACTTTCTGGCTAATCACGGAGTTAATTGGGTTTTTCCTAGTAGCATACGACTTTGTAAAAGCTAGAAACGACCTTGCTCTCGCCGCTGCCACTAAGTATCTCTTATTCTCAATGATACCCACAGATGTATCTCTCTTTGTAATCCTAGCCTTAACAGGCTTCACGGAGGCTTTCGAAGTTGAATTAAAATCAATCTCGCTGGTGCTTCAGCACCCTGTTATCTTATCAATAGTAATCCTAGGCTTCTTCTCCAAGGCTGCTATATTTCCACTTCACTTCTGGCTACCTGATGCTCACTCCGTCGCACCTTCACCAGCGTCGGCCTTATTATCAGGGCTTATGGTGAAAATGGGGGTTTATGCGCTTTACTTGTTATCTCACTACTTGTTAAACATGGATATTGCTGTTTCACTAATGCTAGTGACATGCGGGTTCACTGTTATATACGGTGCTCTCCAAGCCATTGTTCAACTAGATATTAAACGTATACTAGCATATAGTACAACATCTAATACAGCGTTAATAGTTCTACTAATCGCATTACATATATATTCAAAAGACACTGTTTTCCTTGAAGCAGCATTACTCTATACACTAGTGCATGGTGTCTATAAAGCAACACTATTCCTAGACTCAGGTTTAATAGAGATACTAACACATGAACGTAGTGTCAAAAACCTTGGTTATATATCAAGGATAACTCCGTTTGAAACCGCCGTGGTGCTACTAGCTATACTAATAATGTTTGGTTTCCCGCCTTCGATTGGTTTCTTAGCCAAGGTATTCTTATTTAGCTCTGTATCAAAATATCTTGAGAAATCATGGATCTACTTGTTCGCATTAGTCATAGCGTCCTTGAAAGTGTTTCTATCGATAATATACAACGTGGTCTATCTAAAAGCACATCTAGCAGGCGAGTTAATTGAGAATAAAAAGATAGATAAGCATGCACTTGTATTACAACCATACATCTTCTCTCTTGCACTAATGGGATTTATACTAACATTTATATTATTATCCCTAAGTTATCCAGGTTACATAGAGTTTTACCTGCTAAGGAAGACAATACCTGCAATAATAGCGTCGCTTGTTCTCCTTGTCTTCACTATCTTCTTCATAATGAGTCTTTTAAAGAAAGGGACACCACATGGAGAACGATAGAGCCGCGACAATTCTATTTAGACAAGAATTTAACGTGCTTACAACTTATATATTTATAGCTACATCTCTCTCATTGTCACTAATGGGGCTACATCTCAATGAGCCACTCCTAGTCGAGTCAGGATTCAAGGTATTCATAACACTGTTATTTCTTAGACTAGTTTTGAATAATTTTAATAAGCTATTCCCAACCGCTACTATAACTCTAATATTACTACTGTTATTCTATCTATCCTTGGTTCGCGTTGAAATCGCGATCATAGCATACTTGTCCTCTTGCCTCCTGGTAACTACGTTGGTGGGTAAGTCGAAAGAAGTAATCAGCGTCCTTTTACCTATAAACTGGTTTGTCATAGCTACGAGTAGTATATACTTATCTAAACACGAAGCTCTAGCTAAGCACTTGGCAATGTTGACATCCATAGTTATAATGACTTCTACTTTTCTAATCTCGAGGAATCTGCTAATCTCTAAAGATATCAAAATCTATAAAAAACTACAAAACAAGTTAACTATAGAGAAAACAATTAGTAAAATCCATGTATTTAGCTTATTTCCTGATCATATGTATAAAAAGATCCATGTTAGGTTTCGGAATATTAAATCAATGCTTCAATCAAGGATAACAAGTGTTTCGGGTACCCATAGAGGAGTCGTGAAGGCTTTAAATACAGCGCTACATGAGAAAACACGTCTTTTGTCAAATCCACCGAGGATCTTTAATGCACTTGTTTTATTACTAAAAGATATAGCTTTACTCGAGAGGCACATAAACTTGTTATCAGGGTACATAGTCTCGTATCTGATAAAAGGATCTATAAGGATCACTATGATTGAAAGGAATGTAGCATCTGGGTTTGATACAATATCATCACAGGTAGAGAAATTACAGCACGAAGTGGAGAAGGCATTACTATACATTCTTTTCTTGATGAGCTTATTGTTACTTACTGCTATATTATTTTACGCTATAATGCACTCCTAGATAACGTGTGCAGAGCCCAAGATCATTGTAAACCTGCACGTTAAAGCATAAAATGCTAAGCAGTTAGCTTCCTTGAATAAAAAAAGATTTTCAATCTTATGGTCGAGTTCTTGTTTATCCAGTAAAAGACACGTGTAATTATGGTTTATCCTCCAGGGGTTCCATGCCAAGGGCTATCCTTCCAGATCATGTCCCATATAATGTCCTCTCTAAGTGTTTCTTCCTCAGCTATTCTCTTTTCAATGCTTTTAAGTAAGGCATGGTGTTTTGCCTCGTCGTCAGCGATCGCGGCAATGAGTAGCTTTACTCTGGGGTCGCTTGTCTCGAGTAATAGTCTTCTCGCCTCCTCTAGCATTCTCGCCTCGGTTTCAACGTGTTTTTTGATTACTTTCGAGATCTCTTCGAGGTCTTTTTCACTTATATATGGCTGGATCTTGCTAAGTAGTTCAGCAATCGAACGATACATATACCCATGTTTTTCGGAGTCTCTTGCAATACCGTGGAATAATGCTTTTAAAACTGGGTGGTTAATCATATCCCCTAATCTCTTGATTTCCTCAGCGTACTTCTCCTCGAGCTGGGAGTATTGCAGAAACCTAGAGACTATATCCAAATAGCTCACCTATAATAAAAATACTTACATACGTTATTATACCTAATATTGATCCCTAACCGAGGAGAAGCTGTATTTCAATTATTATCGCTACGCAGACATAGATTAAATTAATCTACGTGGAATACACGCAAGTAGCATCGAGTTAAACTCAAGTTAGGCTTGATTCTTTAAAACTGAGGATTTGAATTGCCTCGCGTGACTGTTTTGTATCTCATGTTTTGTACATGTTGATTTGGTTGAAGCGTCTATAAGCATCGTCTTGTACAGGGATATTCGTGGAGGTTGTTCGATGAGGGTTAAGAGCTCTAACATGGGCTCTCTCCGAGCCATGCATGACATGGGGTCCTCGGGGTCGCCCTGAACGCTCCCAAGCCAGATGGGGATCTAGGCGAGATATGGGGAACCAAGCATGAAGCCATGAGATCACCTTATACAAACCTATATAAGAGCTGAACCCCTAAAGAGGAGTAAAGCAATGTTGTAAATCAACTATTTATTAATTAACTATTTTTATGGTCTAATTTTCATATAAGAATAGGTGTAGTATTCTTGAAGCGTATAGGCATAGTCTCAAGTGGGGCTTCAACACTATATGCTCCTATCCAGATCCTGAAACAAGCAGAGAGAGATGCAAAGGAAGAAGCATTGGTTCTTGTGAAAGAAGACTCTGAAGGCGAGGCAAAGTTATATCTAGGTGTGCTAAGAAATATAAGGGCACATGATCCACTACTTCCACATAATCAGCGTAGTAGTGTTATAGATAACCCTGAACTCGCAAAACTAGGTAATGAAGTGGTATTTGTAAACTCATATGTGAGAATACTTGGAGAGCTTGAAAACAACATTATAAAGCCAGCAACTAGGCCTCCAACACCGAGGAGCTATGTCTACATGGTCGAGTCACCCAGCGATATTCAATTAAATTTAGGTTCAGGTCTTGTCTTGGGAATACACAAGTATAGTGGATTAGAGATACCAATGCCAGTAGACTCTTTAAGATACCACATCGGGGTAGTTGGAGCAACAGGCACAGGTAAGTCAAGGCTAGTGCTTGCGTTAATAAGAGAAGTTCTCGAGAAAACAAACTGGAAAATAGTAGTGTTCGACCATTCGGGACTAGATTACGTAAAGTACTTTAAGGAACACACTATTGACGGAGGTGAGATAGCTATTGATATCGATACAATTTGTAGTTACCTAGTGAGAGAATCCGGGATCAAAGATGAAGAATACCTTTACGTCTCATTATTAGGATATATATTATTTGAACTTGGCAAATTACCAATCTCAACTAAACCACTAGAAGGATACTTCTCACAGCAAAAATCAAAAACTAAGGGTTCACCTGAGAATGAGAAAATAACCGAGAAGATAGCTAAAGCTACACTCGAGATAGAGAATTTTGATGAATCACTGGTGAATGTTAAATGGGACTTAAGAAAATTCATTGAAATAACCAAAATGGTATTAAAGGAACTAGGAGCTAAGAAGTCTACATCTATAAAGATCGAGACTAAGCTACTACTATACTCAAAACACTTCTTCAAGACCCTTAACATGCGGAAAGTAACAATCCGGGATATAATTGAAAAAGCAATTAGAGATAGATTAGTAATCATAGATCTCAGCACACTCGAACAATCAGTGAAGAGATACGTCGTCAAATCCGTCATAAGTAAACTATGGGAGATCATAGATACCAGGAAAGAACAAGTTAATACATTGTTAGTCGTAGACGAGGCCCATAACTACGCATGTGAGAAATGCTATGACTCAAATTACGAGATCTCGAGGACGGCTCGTGAGGGGAGAAAATGGGGTCTTGGACTAGTATTAGCTAGTCAGAGAATAATAGATTTCGAAACCGAAGTGAGAAATAACATCAATACATTCTTCTTTAGCCGATTGCAAACCCCAGGTGATCTTCAGAATCTCCAAGGTGTATTAGATTTAGGAGGTATTAGCTACGAGAATTTAGCAATACTATCCCAGAGGGAGTTCTTTATGGCTGGGCTTGGTAACCCATTGAAGTATCCTATTTTACTAAAGGTGAAAGAGATTGGAGATTAATGAAGAGATCCACGTTGGTGTTGCACCGGAGATTATATATACAAAAATCGCTGAACTCGTAGATCAAGTCATTGAAAATACTAGTAGATATAGAGAAATCGAGGAGTTAAGGAAAACACTAGGTCCCTATATAAAGAAAATACATGGGTCGATAGAGACCTGCTCCTACGCAGTTGATTCAAGCTATTCTGTTCCACCTATAGAAATAGCTGGTGGATATATAGGTATAGTTCAAGTATCCGAGATAATCGCTGGTCCAAGATGTAATAGTTCACCGATTGTGAAAGCATACGTAGAGTATCATCCAGTAAGAGATATTACAGGTATCAAGGCAAGACTATATGAGAGAGAACATTTAATCCAGGCACTCTTGAAAAAGAAAAACAACGAGGCATATTTCGACCTAGCACTTGTAGATGGCGAGATACTATATAGAGGTGGATTAGATAATGAGGTTATTGGTGTAGAGGAGAGAGACATAGTTAATCAAACAGTTAATAAGACTAAAATCACCTTACAAATAGCTAGCGAGACTAACACACCAGTAATCGGTGTCCTGAAAAGAAGCTACTCAAGGGATATTACTGTCTTACATGGGCATATCGGTCTAAACATTAATGATAGGTTACTTATGACAATGATCCTTGAGCCGGGTCAATACTATGTGCAGGGCACATATAAGGAAATATATGAAAAATACAGAGCGATCCTCGGAGAGCGAGATCAATACGGTGAGTTAAGCCAAGAAGCCACTTGGAGAATAAGAAGTAGATTTAATTGGATTGAAAAACTTGTAATCACTTACTTCCCCGAGTACAAGGATAAGATCCTTGTAGTCTATTACAAACCCTTCACGCCACCTGGAGCTCTCGCAGTAAAATTAGAGGTATATCCAACGAGGAGCTGGGACATTGAAAAGATAATTAAAGCTGTTGCTTCGCAAACAGGGTCAACAGGTTTCCCAATGATAATTGATTACGTGGATACCTTGTCATACATATCCGTAGATGTGAAGAGACTTGTATATAGTCTTTTGAAATCACTAATATCAGAGAGAGATCCCAAACTCGCTGAATTGGTAACAAAACTCATGAACCCGCAAAAACCAATATAGCGATTTTGAAATTACAGATGAATAGAATTAGTGAAAAATTACTTACTATAATCTAGCTTTTACACTATTAGTGTTCTATACATAGAGTTTTCACATAGGTAGTTCTTCTTTCTTCTCCTCTAGCCATTGTTTAATATACTTTAGGTTTTCAATGGTTTTCGGTATGAAGAATGCATATGGAGTGCTTCTTTTCTGATATTCTTCTATTATTTTAATAATCTCCTCGGCTTTTTGTCTATTTAAATTCTTTATCTCCTCTTTTAACTTCTCTAACCCTTCTATTGCTTGCTTAACTTGTGGGGAGAATTTGGTAAATCGACTTAGCTCTGTTATACATTCATTAATTTTCATCTCAATTTCAGCAGTGGACAAGTTACAACACCAGTTATGATACAATGGTATTGATATATAAAATCTTATCGTTTACATATTGTAGAGTATAGCAATAATACACATTGAATATTTTCGCTAGTATGCTTGTGCAAATTATAATTAATTTAATAATAATTAATTTATTGGCTTACCGGTGTGATCCGATTAGATGAAGAAGCGCTTCTCTAGAGTTTTAGATTAATAAGAGAGGAGTTCTTGAAATTACCTGTCATTATATACTTGGTTTATTAAACAAGAGGAAATTATAGTATTGATCGAAATCACCAAAGATGTGGATAACTAGTAAACGATAATTTCACAAGGTAAGTAAAGACACCTCGTTATTTATCTTGTATTTGTATAGGTTTATAGGAGTAGTGGAGTTCAGATTATTGAGGCAAACTTTGCTTTTATGGATAAGCAAGTTCCTCGCTTAGAGATATATCCTTGTCGCCAGTTCATGTTTATCTAAGCAGAGAATTTAGGACCCATCTTGATCTTGAATTTACCTATGGATATCAAACTACTTTCTCAGTGGAGTAGGATTCAGATGTTAATAGGCTTCTAGTGTTGTTAGTTAGCATGTATGAAGCTAATTGACTCTGCGTGACTTAGTATGATTAAATTTTATAAGTGTAGATATCGAAGTAATTGAACCAGAAAAGTTCATATAAGAGGAGTATTTGTAAAATATTTAGGTGATGTATTTGAGTCAAGGAAATTACCACATAACTTTCTCCTCGGCTTCTATTATTGCACTCTTGTAAAGTTTCAATATTAAGGTAAGACCTGTTACTAATACGAGTGCTTCGATAACGATGAGTAAAGCCTTATCAGCTGTGAATTGATATAAAGTTGCGAGAGTATCAATAAATCCATGTATACCTATGATCACTAGCGCTCCTTTTCTATTCTTCCGTATCCATGAGTTATATAGATATAATGCACTGCCAACATGGAATAGGAAAGTTGAGAATCTCTCAAGGGCTGACAGGGCATAGTAGTATATCGGTGCTATTACTGTATAGCCAGTGAATATTGTGCTAATGAACCCCGTTATACCTATGTAAAATGCTTCTACGAGGCCAAAGCCCGCTCCAATATTAACCGAAGCTGTATATGACTTGTCTCGGATAAACAAGTACTTGAAAGCTGTTTGTATAAATCCTGCGATGTATCCAAACCAAGTTGAGATGATTAAGACGTAGAGTAGACCATGGGAGTAGAGATAATCAATGATCCTTCTTTGAAATATCGTCACATTACCGCTTGTCATTAGTTCACCTAGAGAGCTTGTAATGAAGCCTATATATAGTATAGGCATTTGCTGAATAGGTTGTTGAATTATGATTGATAAAAAGAATACAACTAAACCGAGTATAATGTCCCCGCCGCTAAACCTCTTAAATCCAATAAGCCTAAGAAACCCTAAACCTAGTAATCCACCTAGAATAGGGAAAACTAAAACTAACAATCCTTAAAAACACCATTTCATTACTTCTCTTCCTTCTCAACTACGACAGCTGTTCCATAAGCGAATATCTCGGCCATCCCTGTGCCTATTGTTGATGTTGCAAATCTAAAGCCAATAATGGCGTTTGCGCCCATGGACTTTGCCGCCTCAATCATTCTTTTAATAGCCTCTTCACGAGCCTCTGCTAGGAGCTTAGTATATTCTTTAACCTCGCCGCCTGCAATATTTCTTAGAAAAGCCATTATATCTCTGCCTATATGTGTAGCTCTTACAACTCCTCCTCTAGCTATTCCTTTTATCTCTATGACTCTGTACCCAGGAATAGTATCAGAGGTAACTACTATAATTTCATTGTCTCCCATACTCTCACTTTGCTTTATCACGAATTAATATACTTTTCACCCTGTTAATATATGTTTTACCCGGTTTAAAACAGTGAAACTAAACAGTCATATATTAAGTAGGGTCATTTTATTGATTATCAATAAAAAGATCTTCTAATATAAGAATGGATTAAGCCGGAAATAGAACATATCATCTATTGATATAAACTTATTAATTAACCATAATACATGCGATGACTCTAGGTTAAAGTCAACTAGTTCCAAGGCATTGTTTAACTACTGTATTAATATAGGGGTGTGTCAACTTAATCTTATAGTTTCACCTCTACACCAGCTCATTACAACAGTTAAATTGTTGATTTTTGATAAGATCATTGATTTGTTAAATAATTCAACGAGTCTTTAATATCAACTCTATTAGGGCTCAATGGTTACTGTATTTAATATAGTTGAGGTATATAAGATATGTTAGCATCCCCCGAGAGAAGTCTATGCTAGTCCAGTGCCTTATTCTTCGGGGTCAGATGTTCTTAAGGGATCTTGCTTATTAAATGTTAATTGAATAAAAAGCAAGATTATTTTACTAGTTAATATTTTTATATATAGGTATTAGCATTTTAACATAATAGAATAGAGAAATCGTGTTTGTTGGGATTAGGTGTTATTTTGAGTAGAAGGAAACGTGAAATGCTCCAAGTCTATTACGAGGTTCTTAAAGAGCTACATGGAAATCCTCTGAGAATATCTCATCTTATGAGGAAATGTAACATGGATACTAGGATGACAAATCATGTTATAAATCTATTATTATCTAGGGGCTTGATTATTGTTAAAAAGGAGGAGAAATGTAAGTGGTATTATATCACAGAAAAGGGTGTGAGATTCTTAGAGCTTTACGAGGATCTCCGGAAACTACTCGAGAAACGATCTTAAATAATTTTAACATATGTTTTAAAACCACAAATTATTTAAAGGAGTTTATTCATTCAGCTATTAGGTTTTATAATGTATTATTTGGCTAAGCAAAGAGATCAGATTGAGATTATAATCGATATTCTCAATGGCATTACGAGAGAACTATCAATAACTCGTGTAATGATGTCCACGGGGTTGAACTATCTATATATTAAGAGAATCTTAACGCTTCTCATTAATCAAGGGTTTATAATCAGTGAGAATGATACTAATAAAGCGAAACATCATTACTACGTAACAATTAACGGTTTTTTCCTACTAAACATGTTAAGGAAACTTAAATATCTGTTAGTAGATAAGGATAATAGTATTACTGGCGATGAATCAAGACACGATTTAAAATACATTAGTAAGAGAGCTAAAGAGATTTCACTTGATTTAATCATTAAAAAGAGGAGAAGTTATTTAGAGATATTTTTTATAATTCTTAGTAATGTAATCGATGAGCCAAGAACTTTATCGTCAATAGCTAACAACTCATATCTTAATCTAAAACAAGCTAAATCTTATGTGAATAAATTGATTGACATAGGAATGATTGAAAGGATCAGTCAAGGTAATAAGGAAAAATACCGTATCACTCGGAAGGGCATTGCCCTTCTCAGTATTTACATAGAGATCTATAATATGATAAATAGGAGACTCCTTGAATAGTATTTCATTAGTATAAAGTCAAATATTCATATTTTACATTACACTGGATCAATATATTTACATATTTAAAATAATATATTAAAAAATCTAATGTCTTTATAAATATTTAAATCCTATTCTACTCTGAGGTGAGATACGTGAATAGTCTAAAAGCAATAGCTATACCATTAATACTACTAGCAACGATAGGTTTTGCACTAGCGATGTGGTATGAGACACTATACGTGAACGTAACAGTTCAGACTGGAGAAGTTAAAGTAGAGTTCTCCGAGTGGTATTGTAGCGACACGGGACCTGATCCACAAGCAGAGGGGTTCAACAACGAGGAGGGTAAGGACGTAGCAAATTGTTCTGTCAGTGTAGAGGTTGAAGAAGATGGCGTTGTCACAAAGTTAGCAGTATCTTTAGATAATGCATATCCAGGATACATGGTTGACATTTACTTATTGATCGATAACATTGGCACTATACCTGTTAAATTATATGACTATATACTTAACTTCGACGAGCCCATATACGCGGAATTAATAATACCCGAAGATGCACAGATAGACCCCGGTTACTCATCAACCTACATATTGAGAATTACAATACCACAAGATGCCGAGGAGCTATCTACATACTATGGTGAATTAACACTAACATTTGCACAATGGAACGAAGTTCCTTAAATAAAATTGGTGTAAGCAATGAATATAAAACTTGTTATTTCAGCGATTTTTATCATCACCTTATCATCCCTAATAGCTTTTGCAATGTGGAGTGAGACATTACGAGTTAACACCACTATATCAACGGGCGAGGTGGATTGGAGGATTGTTTCAGGATCTGTAATATACTTGGATGCATGTGGACTAGGACCAGGATATGGATACTTCAAAGGAAATGATTGGAATGCAACTTACTTACCCTTACCAGGGGCTGTGCAACTCGATAAAGATGTTGGATGTACTGATGTTAAATTAATAGATCATGACGGTGACGGTGACATGGAGACAATGAACGTAACTCTACAAAATGTCTACCCATACTACTATACACACATAGCATTCAAGGTTCATAATGATGGAACTATTCCAATAAAAATTTGGAGAGTGATTATCGATGGAAGAGAATATTATGAATTAAATGAACAGGAATTACAACAAGGTGTGGAGATTGATCTTACTGGTGATGGTAAACCTGATATATTGATATGGTGGGGTAATAATTTCGGTGTTCAATTACATCCATGCCAGAGCGCGGATATAAGTTTTGATCTAACAGTACTTCAAGATGCACCAGAGTCTTCAACTCTATCGTTCACAATACTATTCGAAGCGATTCAGTGGAATGAATACATTGTTCCAAGTCCAAGTGGGGGTTAGGGCTATGTGCACCGTATTAAACCAAGATATTTTTTTCTTCCTATATTCTTCTTGAGAAATATACTTAGGTGTGTGACTTGATTTATAGAAATAATGGTATAATTTTAGTCTCCTCGATAATGCTTATACTCTCAACTTTTATAGCATTGTCATTAGCTATGTGGACCAATGTTCTTAAATTAAATACTTTGATATCGACGGGTGAAATCGATCTAGATTATAGAGACGTTTACTTAGAGGAGTTCAACGAAGATGATAATAAAGACGTGGGTACCTGTTCCTATGTAATTGAATCTAGTAACGGAATAGATCACCTGAAAATGTTAATATCCAATGGATATCCAGGGTATGGTTGCAGAGTGAGCTTTGAAATAGTCAATACAGGGAGTATACCTGTAATAGGGCCATTCTATAATGTAACCGAGACACCGCAGGGAGTAGAGGTCATATTCAACCCACCTGACATACTTCAACTGCATCCAGGAGACTCAGCAAATTATGAGATATCGGTTATAGTTTTACAGGAAGCTGGTGAGAACTCTACGTATTTTATTGATATTGCCATAACATATGTTCAATGGAACGAGGCACATTCATCCATAAGTGGCTATGTATGGAACGACGTAGATAATAATGGGTTATGGGATCCAGGCGAGGAGCCTGTTGAAGGAGTTTTAATTCTACTAGAAAGGGGTGGAGTCATGATCGCCTATAGGTATACTGATCAAGATGGTTACTACTATTTCTTGGTTCAACCAGGCACGTATACAATCAAAATAATAATACCTCCGGGGTACACGAATACAACGCCAATCACCATCGTGTCCACCCTTGAAGCTGGCCAATCCAGTGTCAACAATAACTTTGGAATAGTGTTCATCATCACGTCTTCGTTAACAGTGTATGGGGAATTCAGGCACACAGATAAAAATCTCAATGAATGCCCTGTATTTCTTGGAACATTACTTGAAAAAATAAATGTCACGGTACCTAGTTCTGGAGAATACATGGGTAGAGTTATAAGCGTCTCTCCAGGTGCATATTATCATATTCTATGGATCAATGGATCGGGTTTAAGGAATGTCTCTATTACATATACATACGACTACCAATTCGACATCGAAAATGGATTTTCTGGTAAAATACGTGCATATGTTTTGAATACTACAACAATGTGTATTATAAGGCAATTAAGCATGGTCGAATTCAATTATAGTGTGAACAATACATCTAACGAGGCAAGCATGAGTATTAATTTACCCAACCAGCTTTCATGGGATTCAGCGATATTGATATACTCAAAGTTTAAGCCAACACATTATCACATTATCTATGAACCATACGGATTAAGATACAATTATTGGGACCACTTAGACAAGTATTTTGAAATAACCTGGGAAGTAGTATCGAACATCGGCTCAGCAAGTGGAACTAATATTATAGGGATCTTCAAGAAATAACATGTATTTAAATATTAGTTATTTACTCATCTTCTTCCACTATATCTATTGGGGCATGATTTAATGGATTTAATGAATATAAAAATAGTGTTGATCACTGCTTTAATAGCCCTCATGTATTACCTAGTATACTTTAGTAGACCAGTAACAGGTATATTATTCTATTATCTACAAGTGGTTATCTATTTGATTATTATACTGCTGTCATGGACGGATGTAAGAGAATACATAAGGTTTAACTATTTCACAACGTTAATCACATTGTTTACATTTAACTACATCTTGGCATACTTTGTGCTGGGTTCATGCCTGGGTTTTGGATTAACACCATACTCAACTAGTCTGCCTGGAGTAGTGATAAATCTTATCTACACAGCATCTAAGATCTGCGCGCTCGAGTTTTATAGGATTCTCTTGGTTAATGCTATCGATCGTAGACATAGACAACTTGCAATTCATTTGACGACTATCACTGTGTGGTTTTTAACATGGTTCCCATACCCACTTTTATCTTTGAAGCTATCAACTGAAGGCTTTAAACAAATCTTTAGATATCTTATACCATCCTTCATAAGTAATGGTTTTTCGACATATATTGCATTGAATCATGGCTTAATTCCATCGTTGATATATAACATGATACCTCAGATCTTTTTTAAAACTATGCCATTTATACCATTACTTGACTGGTTTATTGAAGGAGGATTTAATGCATTAATTCCTCTAGTTGGTTACGCTATTGCTATGCCTTATACTAAGTTCCCGAGGAGAATTATTAGAAAAATGCGAAGAGAGAATAAAAGTATCTCCAAGCTACCATTATACTTTGTAACTATATTTATCTTAATAACTATTTTGCAAGTATATGCTGGTCTTAGATTCTATGTTGTTTCTAGCGGGAGCATGAACCCTACTCTAAATATCGGTGACTTAGTAATTGTTTGCAATACTTGTAAGGATTTGAATACAGGTGATATAATAGCATATATTTCGAAATGGGGTGTAATTGTCCATAGAGTAGTAGAAGTAGATGAGAATCAAAACTATGTTATTACAAAGGGAGATGCAAACAGTTACGTGGATCCTGATCCTGTGCCATTCAAATATGTGGTTGGAAAAGTATTATTACGGATTCCAGCATTAGGATATCCAGCAATCCTTATTCATAGAATTGAATACTCTACTTTGTCGTATATGACTCTAGCTTTATTACTTATAGTAATGGTAGCATTGTTCTTGGTCAGGAGGATAAACGTATAATAAGTGTTTATAAGATTGATTGGATAGGTGTGATTGTGATCAAATATTTAATAGGGAATAAGGTAGTAATATGGATACTCTTGTTCGCTCTCATATCTTCAATATTTCTAACGATATACGCTTATCAACTACCTCTAGAGAGAAGAGAAGTGAAAGTGCTATACGAGTACACCACTAGAGGTATATTTGACTACTCTGTTAAACTAAACCCGAACATTCTTTACGAGAGCGATCTCCTATTAAACCCCAATAAAGTATTTCTAAAACCCACAGATAAAGTTATTATAAATGTAATCTACGTATTTAATTCCACATCATCCGCAACGTTCATAAATAATACTCTTTACCTAGAGGTAGTGCTTAGCCATCCACAGGTATGGAGCAAGATTTTAAATAGTAGTATAGCGCACACACGGAACAATGTGATCAAATATACATTTGAACTAGATGTACCTACATTAATTAACCTCGCTAGAAACATCTCACAATCAGTAGACATATCTAGCTCCAAGTATGTACTCAGTGTTAATTGTGTGGCTAATACCATCTTTGAAGTATATAACACAACTAAGACCACGAGTTTTCCCTTTTCTTTACAGATGAGTATAGATCTCATAGGTAAAACAATAGAGTTTTCTAATAGAGAATTTAACAACACTTATGTCTCAAAAACATATGATATTAGTGAATACACAGTTCGAGTGGGCTCTTTTAATCTAGGAACAAGCACACTTAGACAAGTTGCTTCTATACTTCTCACTATAATATCTATTTTGACCGTGATACCGATCGGAATAAATGTCACACATTACTACAAAGCACGTAGAGGGACAACAACGCGCTCAAAAATATCAAGGAAATATAAGTCTTTAATAATTGAAGCAAGCGATATATCTAGCATACCATCGAGCATGATAGTTAGAGTTAGAGGCATAGAAGAGTTAGCAAAGATATCTGAAAACATAGTCAAGCCAATAGTACACTTGAAGACAGGTGATAAACACGTATATTATGTATTTGACGAGGATGTCACATTTACATATGAACGCGAGGAATGAAATATATAGATATCATGTTATCAGATGGTATTACGCTTACAAATAATGGAGGTCAGATATAGTATGTTTTTAAAATACATTATTATCCACGTAGTTCAACCAATAGTTGGAGCAATTGTCCTGCACTTTAAAAGTAAATAATTTTGCAATAATTTAAGCGGGGCTGTCTAATGGAGTATATTCGTGATTGTAGAGAAGGAGAGGATTGTGATATATGTGATGTTCTATATTCAAAATACATTGAAGTTGTGTCAATCATAAGAGTCCTCGAGGAAAAGATTAATGAAATCAAGTCTTCTCAACCAAGTAAAGAGAGACTAGGGGAAATACTGTTAACTTCGATAATTAGTGTTCCTCTATTCGCCTTAACAACAGTAATTAGCAAGGGAATATTGATCCATAGCTTACTGATTAGTGCCCCGTTTCTAGGTGCTGTGTCAGCGGCTATAATTAGAGATCTCGGAGAGATCAAGATAGAAAGCGATGAACTCGAGTCAATTGAAGAACTGTTAGAATGGTTTGTTAAATTAAAAGAAGCTTATCTACTAATGCTAAAAGCTTGTAGCGAATACAAATAGCATTTTTATTAAGAAAGATTTTTAGATACAGGTGATGGAGTGCCTATTTAACTCTCTAATGCGAGAAATTTATTAGAATACATGATCAAAGATCATCTATAGTTTATCAATGAGCGATTGCAGAATTATATCCATTAAATATATACAAAAAGGATAAGCATTTGATTGGATTACACTAAAGTGTTAACAACGGGGTCTTTATTGATCAAGCCGTATAAAAGGAATGAGTATCTGGGTTAATAATACGGACTCTCAAACAGGTGTAATTGTCTAGAATTGAATACTCTGCGGACTTATATTTATATGGGTTTCCACATTAACCCTGCGAGTCCACTTATTAATCCAAGTATGCTGCCTATGAATCCAAGCAGGAAGCCTATGTAAAATACTCCTTGTGCAATGAAAAAGCTAGTTACAACTAGAACTATCACTGATAGAACTATGCCTATAATAGACCATGTTCTAACTCTTCCCGGTTCTCCGCTATTAATTTTCATTGAAGCAATGATCAATAGTGTACCTACCGCTATACTAACAGTCCCAAGCACTATGAGCACTATTTTCAAAAATAACGATAGTATATGTGCTAGTGCAATAGCAATTCCTGCCCAGAGTGGTATTTCCTCTCCTGGGTGTGGTCTATTGACATTTATCCTAATTCCAATAACTATGTTAATCGCTGAGCTTACCAAGATAAGTAAACCTGCCACAAGCATGAAAGCGAAAACCAGGGCAAGCTTGTTATTCATAATCACCATCATAACACCATGAAGTACAGTTCACAAATAAAGGCTAAAATACTTTTTAAGATACCATGAACTAGGTTATGTTATTATCCCGATCAAAAAGATAATTTCCTTAGTTAATTCGACGGTTTGAGTTTTAGCAACTGATCTTAAACATACTTCGGGAAAAAACCTGGAGCGATGTAGTTATGTCTATACTAAAATCTCAAGACCTAGGCAAAGAATCCTTAATATTACTCGTGTCTTCTAGATTAGGACTAGTTAGTTACATTGCTATTCTATAACATTAACTCGCGTTGAGGTTGATAATATTAGATTATATATGAGGAGTCCTAAACAACGTATCTTGCGTTATCTGGGCCTTGATAGCTCAACGGTGTTTTTAACCATGATATAGGAGTGCGGCGGCCGGGATTTGAACCCGGGATCTCCGGCTTGGGGGGCCGGCGTCCTAGTCCAGGCTAGACGACCGCCGCATCTATGTTTATTATCCTGTAGGAGGGGTTTATTTTCTTTACTGAGGAATGTATATTTTTGCTCTTCTTCCACTGCTATGTAACTTAAGGATGTTCTGTTTAACAGCCTCGTTTAACACTCTTTTAGCATCACCTAGAGAGATGCCATATGTTGCTGCCAACGTGTAAGGGGTATAGTACTTTATATTTCCTTTCTCCACTTCTTGTTTTAGTTTCCTTAATACTTCTCCAAGGTCTACTGAGGATCTAAGAGCTATTTCACTCGGCACCTGTATTTTTTCATGTTTACGTGTTTTTTGAGTGGACATGGTTTCACCATGGTTATACATGATTAGTAATATTGGCTTATAAAATCACCTAGTTAGGTTTCTAATGTATAATTTATACGCGAAGAGTATAGAGAACAATGACCATGCAAGTAGTCCGAAGAGATTAAAGCCTATATCTACTTCTTCGATGTAGCCAAAACAATGCCTATACATGTTCACAGCCATCGTCATAGGAGAGTAATACGCGATAGGGGAGAATGGCCCTAGTCTCATTACTAGGACTTTTTCTGGGTAGAATACATTTGAGACAAAAAAGAATGTAAAGTATACAAGTGATCTAATAGCTGCTTGCAAGTTGAAATCACGTGTAAGTGTAGAAAATGTTATCGATAAGCTAGACATCGTTGTAGCAAGGAAAATACTCGTAGTGATTATCAAAAACCATTTCTCAAAACTTGGAAACCCCATTAATAACACGGCGAGTATTATAAATCCTACCTGGTACATGAATCCACGTAGAACACCCCCAAGTATTCTACCAGCAATAAGTTCTCTTCTAGTGATAGGAAGAGATATGAGGTAGTGAGTTACTTCTCTTCTTAGTTCGACACCCACCTCTCTACCTATGCTAAACGAGGATATGAAGATCGATAAGCAGAGTATACCTGGTGTGATAAATCTTACATAATCAGGTATTAGAGCAGGGTTTACAATGCCTCGGAAAATAACAGCAAATATAACTAAGTCAGCTATGTTCATAGCTACTTGTCCAGCAAGCCAGTATATATTTCTCCAGAATCTTGACAAATCCCTACGAGCAATTAGATAAGCACTTATTAAGAAACTAATCACTTCCATCCGCCCCCTTCAAGTTTTCTCTCATAGTATTCAATGGCTATGATCAATAGTCCAATGGAAAAACCAAGCACATAAATTACTGAGGGTATTATTCCATGGCCAGCAACGAGATAGTATTCGGGGAACACGATTAAGCGGAGAAAATCAGAGATATGTGTTATAGGATTAGCTAATGCAACGACATAGTATGGTGATATACCAGATGCGAGTATAACAGGTAATGGGTAAAAAACAGTGCTTAGTCTAATTAACAAGGCATCAATGGCCCCGATCAATATATCTGTGAGATCAGTTGACTTGAAACTAAAGACAATTAGCAATACGAAACATACAACACCAGCAGAGAATATTAGTGCGGCTAGAATAGATATAATGACTACAATGATATCTCTTACTCCAAGCACTAAGTAAACAAGGATCATCATGGGTAAGGTGAACAGTAACGAAGAGATCGAGCTACCTAGAACTCTTCCAATAGCAAATGCACTTCTCTTTAATGGGAGTGAAAGATGATATTCAACTATTCCATCATCAAACTCCTCTGCTATGATATAACCTCTCGATATGCTAGTAGAGTACAAGAGAGATGTATAGATACCTAGTAAGTAGAAGTAATAGTAGCTAACTCCACCTGTAGATTTTAATACAGCGCTTGATACAATATATGATATAACTCTTGCAAACACGAGAACTTGTATTGTAAACCAAGCGATTCTCATTGCTAAGAAAATTTTTTGGTTCTTAAGCTTTAATATATCCCATGTAGCTACTAGTATTATCTCTTCTAATGTGCTCCTCAATTTTACATCTCCTCTCGTAGCTTAGCCCCTGTTATATATGTAAATACATCGTCAAGTGTGGGTTCTTTCACCATAATTCTCAGAACTTTTACATTATTTTTTCTAAACAAATCGAGTATATCAAGGACTTTCTCCTCGGCTTTCTCGATATGTATCTTAAGTGTGTTTGCCACGATCTCGTATCTACCTAGATCTGAAATAGATTTTAATAAATCCGGTGGAAGAACTTGTGATCCATAATGTATTTCGATTATATCCCCTGCGGGGATAATATCTTTCAAATCGCTTATAGATCCAAGAGCCTTTAACTTACCCTTGTAGATAATCCCAACTCTCTCACATACTCTCTCGGCCTCAAACATGTCATTTGTGGCTATGATAACCGTTGCTCCCTCATCTCTCAGTTTCTTTATAACATCCCAGAGCGCGTGTTTAGACAAAACGTCAACTTGTGCTGTTGGCTCGTCTAGTATAGCTATCCGAGGCTTTTGAATAAGTACCTTAGCTAGCTCGACTTTTTTCCTTGTCCCACCACTGAGCTGATAAAACTGCTTATTTCTATGTTCCCATAGTCCAAGCAGCTCCATTACTTCTTGCACTATCTTTTTAGCATCACTACTAGAATATCCAACGATTCTGGCATGCCATGTAAGCATATCTATTGGTTTATCGATCCACATTGCTTTCGGCTCTTGAAAAGCTATTCCAACTAGTTTTCTCACTACATGGTCTTCTCTTGTTACACTGTGGCCATATACAAGTATATCGCCACTTGTTGGTTTATACACTGTGGAGACAGTCAATAGAGTAGTTGTTTTACCCGATCCATTGGGGCCTAAAAGACCGAATATCTCGTTCTCATATATCTCTAGGTTTAAGTTATCAACTGCGGTGAAGTTACCGAATTTCTTGGTGAAATTTATTATTTCAATTGCTTTCTGCATATTGCACATCACGTATCTCGACTAAAATTTTTATTTTAACAACAGGATTATTAATAAAGGTTGCTTAGCCATGAAAGAGTATGTTGAGTTAGTTGTGCTCATTGCATCACCGCTTTACATACTTGCAATAGTACTATATTCGATTAGAATGATTAGGGGCCCAACCATACCAGATATGATCTTGGCTGTGGATTGCTTATCATACGACCTAGCTGTTTTCTTAATGGCTTTAGCAGTCTATTATAGAACACCTTTTCTTATTGCCCCTCCATTAATGCTTGCTTTATGGGTTTATCTCCTTGACGTATACGTCTCCAAATATCTTATAACACGAGAGGTGGGAGCATGATAGAACACGTGTTATTCTGGATAGGCTCAGCTATATTCGTGCTGGGAGGTGTTTTCGATTTATTAGCTGCT